>CAYNOM010000090.1:11171-14094 GCA_964398415.1 uncultured Polyangiales bacterium
GGCCCAGTTCCACGCGCATCTGTTGTCGCAGAAGCGCGACCTCTGCGACGTCGGCGTGGAGGACGTGGCCGATTTCTTGGATGTGCTGAGGCAGCGCAAGGTCGGCGCGCGCTCCCAGGCCCGCTACCTGTCTTCGCTGCGCGGGTTGTTTCGCTACCTGCGCGCCGAGCGGCTCGTGGAAGCAGATCCGACGGAGCTCATCGACGCGCCCAAGAAGCGCCCGCCGCTGCCGGTGTTCTTGACCCACGAGGAGGTGACCCGGCTCCTCGTCGCCCCCGATCGTGCCACACCCCAGGGACAGAGGGACGCGGCCATGTTGTTCACGATGTACGCCTCGGGCCTGCGGGTGAGCGAGCTCGTCGGGCTTCGGCTGTCGAACCTGTCTCTCGCGCAGGGCCTGCTGACGGTGGTGGGCAAGGGCGACAAGCAGCGCATCGTGCCGATCGGGGACGCCGCGATCGACGAGCTTTCGGCCTACCTGAACGGCGTTCGTGGGCGCTTCGCTCATCCCGATGAGCCGCGAGTGTTCGTCACGACGCGCGGCAAGGGCATGACGCGTCAGGCTTTTTGGCTGGTCGTCAGGCGCCATGCGTTGGCCGCGGGGATCGCGAAGGACATCAGCCCCCACAAGCTCAGGCACTCGTTTGCGACCCACCTTCTGCAGGGCGGTGCGGACCTGAGGGCGCTCCAGAGCATGCTCGGGCACGCCGATATCTCGACGACCCAGGTCTACACCCACGTCGTGGGGGACCATCTACGTCAGGTTCACGAGCGCTACCACCCCCGCGGTTGAGCGCCCGTTCAGTGCTCGTGGGTCGGCATCGGTCTGCTCCCCGAATGGGCCTCTGCGATTTCGCATGCTATGAGCGCCCCCGCCCCTAGGGGTGCTGGCGGCAGGCATGCGGCCGCGAGCCGTCCGCGCGAGGTTCCGCAGAGCGTTCTGCGACTCTCGTGCGGTGAACGCCGTCAACCGGCAGCCTTGCTGCCGCTTCAAGGTCGAGTCGAGGGAGTCAAATCATGCCGCAGCGTAGGAAGATCGCGCTCATTGGCGCGGGCAACATCGGTGGAGAGCTGGCCGCAGCCGCGGCACGTCGTCAGCTGGGCGACGTGGTGCTGCTCGACATTCCAGAGAAGGAAGGCGTGGCCAAGGGCAAGGCCCTGGACCTCATGCAGGCCGCCGCCATCGAAGGTTTCGACGCCAACATCACTGGAACGTCCAACTATGAGGACATCGCCGGCTCCGACGTGGTGATCGTGACCGCGGGCGTGCCGCGCAAGCCCGGCATGAGCCGCGACGACCTGCTTTCGATCAATCTCAAGATCATCCGTGCGGTGGCCGAGGGCATCAAGAAGAACGCCCCCGACGCCTTCGTGATCGTCATCTCGAACCCGCTCGATGCGATGGTGCACGAGATGAAGCGGGTCACCGGCTTCTCGAAGCAGAAGGTGATCGGCATGGCGGGCGTGCTCGACAGCGCGCGCTTCGCCTGCTTTCTGGCCATGGAGCTCGGTCAGTCGATCAAGGACGTGCGCACGCTCGTGCTTGGCGGCCACGGCGACACGATGGTGCCGTGCCTCAGCTACTGCACCGTGAACGGCGTGCCCGTTACGCAGCAGATCTCGAAGGAGCGTCTCGCGGAGATCGTGAAGCGCACCGCGGGCGGTGGCGGCGAGATCGTGCAGCTCATGGGCACGAGCGCCTACGTGGCGCCGGCCCAGGGCGCGATCCAGATGGCCGAAGCCTACCTGCGCGGCGACAATCGCATGCTCGCCTGCGCGGCCTATCTCGAGGGCGAGTACGGCTACACCGGGATGTACATCGGCGTGCCCGTCGTCATCGGGCCGAACGGCATCGAGAAGGTGATCGAGATCCAGCTCAGCGCCGAGGAGAAGGCCATGCTCGACAAGAGCGCGGCGGCGGTGAAGGAGCTCATCGAGGCTGCGGCCAAGCTCTGAGGAATCGCGATGAACATCCACGAGTATCAAGGCAAAGAGCTCTTTCGTAAGTACGGCATCCCCGTGCCCCAGGGCATCCCGGCGTTCACGGTGCCCGAGGCTGCACGCGCGGCCGAGCAGCTCATCGCAGACACCGGCAACGAGGTCGTCGTCGTCAAGGCGCAGATCCACGCCGGCGGTCGCGGCAAGGGCGGCGGCGTCAAGGTCGTCAAAGGTGCCCAGGCGGCCAAGGATGCTGCCGAGACGGTGCTCGGCATGCAGCTCGTCACGCACCAGACGGGCCCCGAGGGCAAGAAGGTGCAGCGTCTGCTCGTCGAGCAAGGCCTGCCCATCGCGCGCGAGCTCTACCTCGCGCTCGTCATCGATCGCGAGACGCGACGCGTCGTCATCATGGCCTCCACCGAGGGCGGCATGGACATCGAGGAGGTCGCCGAGAAGACCCCCGAGAAGATCCTCAAGGTCGCGGTGGATCCGGCGGTGGGGCTGATGCCCTTCCAGGGTCGGCAGCTCGCCTTCGGCCTCGGCCTCGCGGGCAAGACCGCCGCGGAGTTCGGCAAGACCGTCGCGGCGCTCTACGAGCTGTTCGTGAAGGAAGACTGCTCGCTCGCCGAGGTCAATCCGCTGATCGTCACGAAGGACGAGCGCATCGTCGCCCTCGACGCGAAGCTCAACTTCGACTCGAACGCCGACTTCCGCCACATGTCCGCCTGGGATGCCTGGCGCGACATGAGCGAGGAGAACCCGACGGAGATCGAGGCCAAGAAGACGGGCCTCAGCTACATCCAGCTCGACGGCAACATTGGCTGCCTCGTGAACGGCGCGGGCTTGGCGATGGCCACGATGGACATCATCAAGTACTTCGGCGGCGAGCCGGCCAACTTCCTCGACGTGGGAGGCGGCGCCAACAAGGAGCAGGTCACCAAGGCGTTCAAGATCATCCTCTCGTCCTCGGACGTGAAGGGCATCT
>CAYNOM010000091.1:0-13190 GCA_964398415.1 uncultured Polyangiales bacterium
GAGCTTTGTCGCCTGCGGCCTGCGCGCGCAGCGTGGAGAGGGCCTCGTTCGACTCTTCGCGCAACCTCGCAAGGTCGCGCTCGGCAGCGTTCTTGGTCTCCCCCAAGGTGTGCTCGTGCGCGGCCCGCTGGGCGCTGAGCTCATTTTCGTGGGCGCGCTTCTGTTCCGCCGCCGAGGACGCGTGCAACGCCTGGATGCTCTCGAGCTCGCTCGCGTGTCGCGCGCGGATGTCCTGAAGCTCCGTGGCATGCTGGGTTCGCATGCGCGCTACCTCCGCCGAGACCGTGCGCTCGATCTCGGCGAGCTTCGACTCATGGGCAGACTGGAGCTCGCTCAGCTCGGTGGCGTGCTTCGCCCTGATGACGTCGAGCTCACTCTCGGCCTTCTTGGCCTTGTCGTCAGAGCGCGCGAGGCGTGACTTGAGCTCTTCGATGCGCTTCGCGACAGACTCTTTGTCGACCTCGTAGGCGCGGATCTTGTCTTGAGCCTCTCTGAGCTCGCGCTGATGCTGCTCGATCCGGTCCGCGAGCTCGGCCTGACCACGCTCGAGCTCGAGGGCCTTGTCGCTCGCATCGAGCAGCTGGCGATCGCGCGTCGTGACCTCGTCGCGCAGCCCGAGTAGCTCCTTGTCTTTGCGGTTCAGCTGCTCGCGCAGCTCGAGGTACTCGCGGCTCGTTACCCCGCCAGCAGCCGGCGGCATGCTCGCGCGAGGCGCGGCCGCCGCCTCCTTTGCGCGCTTGTCGGCAGCGAGCGCACGCTCCTCGGCAGCGAGCACACGCTCGTCGGCAGCCTTGGCCTGCGCCTCCAGCTCCACGACCTGTGCTTTGAGTCGCTCGAGCTCTGCGTGATCGATGCTTGGAACCGCAGGCGTCACGCTCGATGGAGGCGGAGGAGCCGGGGCCCTCTCGGGGGCACGTGGCTCCGCGACAGGCGCAGCGGCTACAACTGGGGCCGAAGGTGCTCGCGGCGGGGGCGCCACTGGGGCGGGAGCTGGGGCGGGAATTGGCGCAGGCGCGACAGGAGCCTTCACAGGCGCAGCGGCGACGGGAGCTTTCACAGGCTCGGGCGCGCTCGGCCCCTCATCGAGTACGAGGTCGTCGAACGCGCTGTCCGCGAACGAATCGATGTCGTCCTCCACGTCGAGACTCTCGAGAGCCATGTCGAGATCGTCTTCGTCGGCCGCCCCAACCCCGTTCGCTTTGGCGTCGAAGGGTACGAACGGACGCACCTTACTCAAGAGCTCGTCGAAGCCGATGGGCAGCTGCAGGTACTCGTCGGCACGGCGCTTCTTGAGTTTCTTGTGCGACTCGAACGAATCCGCGTGGTGCACCCCGCCCATGATCACGAACGGGATGTTGGCCAGCGCGTCGTCGCTCTTGAACTTCTTGCACACGAGGAACGCTTCGCCCGGCGCCGACATCGCGTCGACCGAGAGCAATACGAGAGCAGGCTGGTCGGTTTTGGCGCGCTCCAGCCCGGCATCGGGATCGCTCACCACTTCTACTTGCGCGCCGTATCGGCTGAAGCCTGTCTCGAGCTCTCGAAGGAAATCCGTGTTCTTTTCGAACACGAGGATGCGCTGGGCCATGCATGCTCCTCGAACCGGCGTTTCGCCGGTGTGCGCGATCGGAGCGGCGCCCGTGTCCCTTCGGCCGCACCGCATCGCATCTCGGAGCTTAGTGGCCCACGCGCGTCGGTGTCAACGTGCACCACACGCAAAACAGCACGCATTTACGACGACTTACGCGTCGCACTCGTCACTGCAGCGAGGCCTTCGCGGCAAGCTCGAGGCGGTCTTCAGGCTCGAGGTCAGACACCACCGCATACACCACGCCGTCGTGCTCGACCAGCGGCACCACGTGACCTCGCACCTGCACCGCGCGCAACACACGCCCATCGGGCGCCTGCACTAGCTCTCCTAGGTCGGCAGCGTGCGCGGGCGGCCGGAACGCGACCACCGTCACTCTGCGCCCACCGACGTCGTAGCGCATGGTCGCAGCCTGGCGGCCACCGACCTGCGAGTAGCGCGCCCCCACGAAGCGCACCGCCGGGTTCGCGAAATCGACCGGCGCCACGCGGAAGCCCACCTTGCTTTCGAAGTAGGCCGGCACCTGCTCGCGCGCGTCGACGTCTACGGGATAGGCGCGGGTGTGGGCACGCACCACATCCTCGAGAATCGGCGCCACACCGGCCTCTAGCGCACCCGAGCCATCCTTGACAACGTGCCCCACGCCAAACACCGCCACGGCAACCGCTGCGGCAACCGCCGTCGCACGCCAGCTCGTGTCGAGCCGCAGGGGCGGTCGACTCTCGTCACGCAGCGACTGGGCCACGCGTTCGCGCAGGTGCGCAGGTGCCGAAGGCTGACCGGCCGCCGCCCTGAGGCGCGCCCGAAAGGCCTGGGCGAAGGCCAGCTGATCGCGGCAGTGATCGCAGGACGCGAGATGCCGCTCCAGCTCGATGCGAGCGCTCGGATCGACCTCGCCGTCCACCACGGCATCCAAATAGAGCTCTACGGACCCGCACCTCATCGCGCTACTCCATGCTTGCGCTGACGAAAGGCCTGGAGATCGAGCGGCCCTGCCTCCGCGGCGAGCGCGCTCTCGGGCTCGGCCACGATCCCCATCTGAACCGCCTGATCGATCAGGCGCTTTTGCATCAGCTTGCGGGCGCGGTGCAGCCTCGACATCACCGTACCGATCGGGCACCCGAGGGCCTCCGCGATCTCCTTGTAGGCAAGCTCCTCGATGTCGGCGAGCACGATCATCACCCGGTAGTCTTCGGGCAGCTCATCGAGGGCGCGCAGAATCTCGTCACGCAGCAGGCCCTCTTGCGCGACAGACACGGAGTCGGTCAGGCCGCGCATCGCCGCCCGGCTCATCACGCCATCGCCGATGGGCGCTCCCTCCTGATGATCGAGCACACGACGCTCACGGGCGCTGCGGCGGTAGTGATTGATGAACGTGTTGGTCAGGATGCGCAGCAACCACGCCTTGAGATTGGTGCCGGGCTCGAAGCGGTGCTGGAAGCGGTAGGCGCGAACCAGCGTGTCCTGGACCAGGTCTTCCGCTTCGGACGGGTCTCGTGTGAGCCTCAAGCTCGCCGCGTACAGCGCATCGAGGTGCTCGAGGGCTCGCTCCTCGAACTCCTGCGGGTCGTTGTTCTTGCGTCGAAATCCGAATGCCATCGGTGCTCCCTAAATCACTCAACCCCCCGAGGGTAGCTCCTATTCCGGGGGCTGGGCAGGGGGCGCTCAGGGTGACTCGGGAGTACTGGGACGGCTGTCCTGGCGGTCTCGTTCGCGACGCGCGGGTGTCAGCCGTGACTCGAGCTCTTCGATGCGCGCCTGAAGCCGCCCGATCTCGGCCTGAAGCTCACGCATGGGCGCGACGACGCAGCCGATCAGCGCGCGCATACGCTCGTCGGCGCGCCGCTGCAGCTCCTCCAGGGCCTCGATCGCAGGGGCCACCACACGAGGTGGTCGCTTGGCCTCACCGGCGGCTTCCGCAGGCAGACCATCGGGTGTACGCGGAATGAGACGTCCGACCGGTCCGTCTCGAAAATGAGCCATGAGCTTCTCGCCGCCGACCTGGATGAAGTCGCGCAGCGTCTTGACACCCTGGCGCGCCCCCTCTTCCGCACTCTTCTCCACCTCGTAGATGATCTGCGCGAGCGTGATGCTCGTGAGGTTCTCTTTGGTGCGGTTGTCGATGATCTGCACATCCTCCCCTGAGCGCACGAGCTCTGCGATCTGGGGCAGCGTCACGTAGCGGCTATCGCGCGTGTCGTAGAGCTTACGATTCGCGTAGCGCTTGATGACGCGGGGAGTCGGAGTCGTGGTTTCGGATTGGGGATCCGCCATGGGTCAATTAAGTCCACGTACGCGACCCCCGCGACGCGGTCAAGGTACACCTGTGCGCAGGCACGGGCATTCGGGGTATTCTGGGAGCAGGCATGGCCCAGGTCGACACCGGTAGCGCGGCAGATGTCGCAGCGCAGCTCGCCCGAACCCTCTCGGGGGTGCGCGATCCGGCGCTTCAGGTCGGCTGGATTCGAAACCAGCTCGGGGTGCTCGGTGCGGCACGCTCGGCAGACGTGCTGACCGTCGTCCTGGCGCGAGCCGAGCAGCGCGAAGAGCGCTTTGCGAACTTGCTCTTGCGCGTGTCCGTGGCCCTCTCCGCACCCGATCTTGCCAGCCTGCGCCGCGCGATCGCGGGGCTTGCCGAAGTGCGTGGACAACGCGCGCTGGCGCGCTTTTTGGGCGCATCCGACGAAGCGAGGGAGGACACCGAAGACGAGAGCAGCGCCGACACCGACGAAGCACCCACGCGCAAGAAGAAGGAACGGGTTCCCGACTTCGGCAAGGGGCGCCCGCTCACACTGGGCGAGCGCAAGAGCCTCGCCCGACGCCGCGATCGCAACCTGCTCGCGCGTGTGCTGCGCGATCCGCACCCCGACGTGATCCGCATCTTGCTCGACAACCCCGCCATCATCGAAGACGACGTGGTGCGCTTGTGCGCGCTTCGCCCGGTGAGCCCGCAGGTCTTGGTGCAGGTGTTTCAACACACGCGCTGGATCATTCGCTACCGCGTGCGCCACGCGCTCTCGCGCAATCCGCACACGCCCGAGCAGGTCGCCGTGCAGCTCGTCCCGCATCTCACGCCGAGCGATCGCCGCGAGCTCTTTCACGCCTCCCACGCCTCCGAGCGACTGCGCGCGGCATGCCTCGCGGAGCGCACGAGCGAAAGGCCGCTCCACTGAGTGAAACGGCCTCGAGCGCGTCGACGCGGTGCTCAGCTCTTGCGCTCGACCACCTCAGCGTCCTGCACCTTGTCGTCCTTCACCGGACGAGCGCTGGAAGCTGATTCGATCTGCTTGTCGGCTGGCGTCACGTCGATGTCGTCGTCGGTGTTGAGCCCGCGCTTGAAGTTCTTGATCGCCTTGCCTACACCCTCCCCGAGCATGGGCAGCTTGTTGGCGCCAAACACCAAGAGCACGATCACCAGGATGATGATGAGCTCGCCGAATCCGGGCATGCGCACGTTGAAGTCTCCTGCCTGATCCCTGGGAACCCATCCAGCGTACGACTCCCCCCTAGGTGCCGCAAGGCGGGAGCCTCTCCCACAACCGTGGGCTATCTTGGCCCGGATCGGGTCAACGCGTCAGTATGATCACCATCGAGCTCAACAAAGCCCATGCGGCACCGGTGGCATCGGGGCACCCTTGGGTGTTCGCCCAGGCGGTCGCGCGGGTGCACGGAGATCCCGAGCCGGGCGACGAAGTGCTCGTCGTCGACCCCTATGGCAAGCGCCTCGGGCGCGGCTTCTGGTCGCCCAAGTCAGCCATCGTCGTGCGGCTTCTGACGCGCGATGCGGAGCAAGGACTCGACGACGCCTGGCTTGCTCAGCGCATCCGCGAGGCCGTGCAGATGCGCAGCGTGCTCGGCCTGCCCTCGGCGGCCACCACGGGACATCGCTTGATCAATGCCGAAGGCGATGGCCTCGCAGGCCTGATCGTCGATCGCTTCGGCGACGCCCTCGTGTGTCAGCTTCTGACCGTGGGCATGCAACGCAGAAAGCAGCAGGTGGTCGCGCAGCTCGTCGAAGCCCTCTCACCTACCAGCATCCTCGAGGTCGAGAGCCCCGCGGCACAGGCCCGGGAGGGCATCGAAAGCAGCGGCGGCGGCATGCTGTTCGGCGAGCTGCCCGAGATGCTGAGCTTTCGCGAGCGTGAGCTCGACATCGCCATTTCACCAGGCGCGCAGAAGACAGGCTACTACTTCGACCAACGCGAGCATCGGGCGGAGGTGGAGCGCCTGGCCAAGGGCCGCGATGTGCTCGATGCCTGCTGCTACGTGGGCGGCTTCGCGCTCGGCGCAGCGCGCGGTGGCGCAAACAGCGTGCTTGCGCTCGACTCATCGCAGCCTGCGCTCGATCAGGGCGCACGCATCGCGGCGGACAACGGTCTTTCGGGCATCGTGTGGAAGCGTGCCGACGTCCGCAGGGAGCTCGAGCGCATGGTCGAGCGCCACCACAGCTACGACCTCGTGATCCTCGATCCGCCGAAGCTCGTGCCCACTGCACGTCACCTCGAGAAGGGACGCAGGGCCTACAGGCAGCTCAACCGCCAGGCACTGCGGATGTTGCGGCCCGGTGGCGTGCTCGTCACCTGCTCCTGCTCGGCAGGGATGGGCGAGACCGACTTCTTGCGCATGCTGTCGTTGGCCTCGCGCGATGCGGAGCGCGAGCTGAGCGTGTTTCGCGTGGGCCGGCAGGGCCCCGACCACCCCGTTCCTCCCGGGTTCTCAGAAGGCATGTACCTCAAGACCGTGTTCGCGGTGGTGCGCTAGGGCCTCGGCGCTACAGTCGGCCCGTGCTGCCCATCGCATCGTTGAACGCAGAGACGGCGCGCGCGCTCGAAGGCGTGTGCTTCGATGTCGACGACACGCTCACCCGCGACGGAGTGCTCGAGGCTTCGGCCTACGCCGCGCTCTTCGCACTGCAGGCGGCGGGGCTCACGCTGATCGCGGTCACTGGGCGCCCCCTCGGCTGGGCCGAGCTCATCGCGCGCATGTGGCCTGTGCATGCCGCGGTGGGCGAAAACGGTGCGGGCTTCATCGCGCGAAAGGCCCACAGGCTCCACTTCGGCTACTGGGACGATGAGGTGACGCGCGCTCGTCAGGCGACGAAGCTCGAGACGCTCAGGGCGCGAGTCGCGAGCGAGATGCCGCACGTGCGCGTGTCGAACGACAGCTGGGCCCGGCGCTGCGACCTCGCCTTCGACGTGAACGAGTACGAGCGGCTTCCCAGGGAGGACATCGATCGCTTGTGCGACATCCTCGCGTCCGAGGGCGCGCGCACCAGCGTGTCGTCGGTGCACGCGCACGCCCAGCTCGGCTCGCACGACAAGGCGAGCGGTGTCGCGAGAGCGTTGAGCGAGCTGTTCGATGTCGATGAGACGCGGGCCCGCGAGCGCTTTTTGTTCGTCGGCGACAGCGGCAACGACGCCGCCGCCTTCGCCTGGTTTCGCACGACAGCGGGCGTGTCCAACGTGTCGAGGCACCTCGATCGCTTGCCCTGCCCCCCGCTGTACGTGGCGTCGCAGAGCCATGGTGCGGGGTTCGCAGAGATCGCAGAGCTGCTTCTTCAGCGTAGGCATTCGTGAAGAAGGGTAAGCACAGCGCGCTCGAAGCGCGCATCGCCCGGGGCGCCGTCGCGCACTACGAGGACGCGGCCTATTACGATTTCACCTACAAGCGGCGTCGCCACGACGTGCGCTTTTACGTGCAGATGGCCGAGCAATACGGGGGGCCCGTGCTCGAGCTCGGGGTCGGTAGCGGACGCGTGGCGACCGCCATCGCACGCGCGGGCATCGACGTCGTGGGCATCGAGCCCGTGGCCGCCATGCTGAATGCCGCGAAAGAGAAGCAAAAAGCGCTGCCGAAGGGCAAACAAGGCCATCTCACGCTCAGGCGGGGCGATGCGCGAACGGTGCGCCTTGCTCGCACGTTCCCGCTCGTCATCTCACCGTTCAATGTGTTCATGCACTTGTACACGCGCCGCTGCCTCGAGCGTGCCTTCGCGAGCGTGCGCGCACATCTCGCCCCCAAGGGGCGCTTCGTGTTCGACGTCCTCATGCCCGACCTACGCGCGATGACGCGAAACCCGGGGCGACTGCTCAAGGGGCCGAAGCTGCGCCACCCCACCACGGGACGGCCCCTCTACTACATGGAGGCCTTCGACTACGACGCCGTGCGCGAGGTGCAGATGGTGTCGATGATCTTCCAGGATGCCGAGCGGCTCGACGAGATGACGATCGTGCCTCTCAGTCAGCGCCAGTTCTTCCCGCAGGAGCTCGAGCTCTTGCTGCACTACAACGGGTTTGTCATCGAGCACCGCTACGGCGACTTCTCGCGCGGCGAGCTCGACGGCACGAGCGAGAGTCAGATCATCGTGGCGCGCGCGCGCTGAGCACCGCGCACTCCGCGTCATGCGCCGTGGGTGTGGCTCGCCATCTTGGCGCGGGCTGCTTCGAGGGCCGCGTCGACCATCTGATCGTGCTCGCTCGGATCGGCCCAACGGCGCTTTCCCTCCTCCGGCAAGGCGCGAATCGGATCGAAGTAGCAGAACAGCCGACCTGGCTTCACGGCGGGCGCGGCATACACGGAGATGCCCGTGACCTCGTCGTAGTGCTCGGCCGAGTGCACCTGACGCTTTCCGCCACCGCCTGGCGCATCGACCACGAAGGTAGGCGTGTTGAAGCCGGCGGTGGTGCCGCGGACGCCCTTTTCGATCTCCATGGCGAGACGCACGGAGGTGCGCAGGTCTTCGACGCCCTGCACCAGGTCGTGCTGGTACACGTAGTAGGGGTGCACGTGCACGTAGCCGAGGCGCCGAATCAACAGCGTCATGGTCTCGATGCTGTCGTTCACGCCGGCCTGCAACACGCTTTGATTGCGCACGAGCACGCCGCTCTCGAACAGCCTGTTCATCGCGCGCTGAGTGATCTCGGTGATCTCGTTCGGATGGTTGAAGTGCGTGTGCAGCACGACTTCCTTGTGCAAGGTGCGCCCGCGATTGACGAGCCCCACGAGGCTCGAAAACCACTCGTCGTCGCTCAAGAGCTTCTGCGGCATGACAGCAGGGCCCTTGCTTGCGATGCGAATGCGCTGGATGTGCGGGATGTCGAGCAGCGTGTCCCCGATGAATTTCAGTTGCTCGGGCTTGAGCGTATAGGAGTCGCCGCCGCTCACGACGACGTCCTCCACCTCGGGACGCGAGCGCAGGTAGGCGAAGGCCTGCTCCCAACGCTCGAGGTTGACCTTCAAGCTCACCTTCTCGACGTCCGCGCTGTCGGGCCCCACCGCGTACGAACGCGTGCAGAAGCGGCAGTACACGGGGCAAGTGTTGAGCGGCAGAAACAGCACCTTGTCGGGATAGCGATGCGTCAACCCAGGCACGGGCGCATCGGCCTGCTCGCCCAGCGAATCGAGACCGAGCTTCGGATGATCGGGCAGCATCTCCGAACGCAACGGAATGAACTGGCGCCGAATCGGGTCGGCGTAGGGGTCGTGCCAGTCGATGAGGCTGAGCAGATACGGCGACACGCGCACGCTCATGGGCGCACGCAGAAAGCCCTCCGCCGCGTCCTGCAAAAAGCTCTCGCTGACGAGACCTGCCACGGTGGCAAGCAGTGCCTTGGGCTTCACGATCGAGTGCCGCGCCTGCCAGGCGTGATCGAGAAACTCGGCCGGGCTCACGGCGCTGAACGCAGGGATCACACGCCAGAAATCGCCTGCCTTGAGCTCGCGGTGGGCGAACGCTCCGTGGAGCGCCGGCTCGCGAACCTCGCGCGTGGTCTCGTTGGAAAGCATACGCAGCGCCATCGGATCCTCCAGAAACACGATTTTACGCCTAATTCTGAGAAGGTAACGCCCTCCTAATGGAATTCGACTGCGCCCCCTCACAACGTGGACGCGCCCCCGTCGCGTGCCATGATGCGCGCGTTTTCGAGGGAGGAAACGGCCGTGCAGGACCGCCTATTGTTCGTCATCTCACCTCCGCGCGCGGGGTCCACGCTTCTGCAGCAGATGTTGGGGTCACACTCGCAGATCTACACGCATCCCGAGCCACACCTGATTACTCCCCTCGCCTACCTCGGCTTTCACGACACGGTCGACAAGGCGCCCTACGATCACATCAACGCCGCCGAAGCCATGCGCGCGTTCGTCGGGAGGCTGCCGCACGGCGAAGACGACTATCTCGATGCGTTGCGCGCCTACGCCGACACGCTCTACGGCCGCATGCTCGCGCCGAGCCAACGGCGCTACTTTCTCGACAAGACACCCGCCTACGCCACCGTCTTGCCGTTTCTCACGAAGCTCTACCCGAACGCCAAGTACGTCGTGCTCACCCGAAACCCGCTGTCGGTGATGAGCAGCTACGCCAACAGCTTCTTCGTCGGCAACTGGCACGAGGCGCAGGCGTTCAATCCCATCCTCGAGCGCTACGTGCCCGCCATGGCGAAGCTCATCCGCGAGGCACGCGTGCCGCTCTTGCAGGTGCGCTACGAGACGCTGGTGAGCGAGCCTGAGTCAGAGCTCGCGCGCATCTTCGACTTTCTCGGCCTCCCGCACGAGCCCGAAGCGGTGAACTACGGCAAGCGCTTCGAGGCGAAGGCGGGCATGGGCGATCCGATCGGCGTCAAGCAGCACGATAGGCCGACCACCCAAAGCCTCGACAAGTGGGTGCCCGAGCTGCAGGCAGATGCCGAAAAGCTCACGCTGGCGCGGCAGCTGATCGACCGCCTGAGCGACGAGGACCTGGCAGTTTGGGGCTACGACAAGCCGAGCCTGTTCGAACCGCTCACGCAGGCGCCTGGCAAGGCTGCACCAAAGCCTCCCGTGTTCAACAAGTACGTTTTTCAACGGCGTGTGATGCTCGCACTCAAGAAGGACATCGCGCAGCGTCCGCACGGCAAGCTGATCAAGCGCGTGAAGTACTACTGTGATGTGCTCCTGCGCGAGCAGTGATCACAGACGCAGGCTCCTTCGAAGGTGTGCCTCGAGCTCCTTCGCGATGCGCGCTTGGGTGCGCTGACTCGGATGCGCAGCGCAGCTCGAGCCCTCGTCGCGCTTCGCCCACACCTCCACGAGCTCGATCGGCCGCGCGGGAGCATGCAGCTCGCTCTTCAGCCGCTGCAGAAGGCGCCTGAGCACAGAGCGCTTTTTAGAGGCGTCGTCCTCGTCGACGATCAAGGGCCCGAGCACGAGATAGAGCGGCGCCTGAGGTGCCCACTTTCGGACGCGCGTGATGAGCGCGCGATAGGCCTCGAGGAAGGCTGCCTCCTCGGGCATCGACATGACAAAGTCGTTGGTTCCGAGGTTCACGATCACAGCCGCGATCGACTCGCGCGGAGGCCACTTCAGGGCTCTCGAATCGCTCGCCGTCGGCAGCGCCCGGTCGAGCACGGCGGGCAGCGCGTCGACGTGAGAGCTGTCGTGGTTGCGCCACACACCCTTGCCCGACCAGGCGAGCAGAAACGCCTCCATCCCCAGCGCGCGCGACAACAGTGCCGGATAGGCGCGCGTGGCATCGGCGTTGCCCGCGTTCGCGCGACACGAGGCGTCCGCGCCCAAGATGCCGTAGCCCGCGGAGATCGAGTCGCCGATGAACACGAGCTTGCGCGCGGGGCGCCTCGCCCAGAGGAGCCGCCCGCCCTCGGGTAGACGCAGCTCGCTCACCGACACGACGCCCACCTCCGCCTCGGTGCGCTTGGTGAGGGTGAGCTCGTGCACGGCATACGGTAGACCCTGAACGACCGGATAAAGGTGTCGACCCGGTCGCAGGCGCAACGGCCCACGCGCCGCGCCGTCGAGCTCGACCGCGAGCACGTCACGCTCACCGAGGATGGGGTGGAGCGGTGTGTCGTCGAGCAGCAGAGAGAGGCTCTTGCCCTCGAAGCGAATGCGCATCGCAGCCATGGGCCAGGCGAGGTGCATCGTGTCTTTTTCGCGATCGACGGCGCCGAGATACGCGATGCGCGCATCTGACGCGACAAAGCGTCTAGACGACGCGCGCTCACAGCCCACGAGGCAGACGAGAGCCGCGACCCACCACGCGCGGTATGCGCCGAGCAGAGCGCGCGTGCGGGGCATTCAGCTTCGCGCCAGCTTGCGCAGCACGTACTGCAAGATGCCCCCGTGGAGGTAGTATTCGACCTCCTGCGGGCCATCGAGCCGTACCTTGGCCTGAAACGTCTTGCCCGAGGCGACGACGTCGACGAGCATCCCAGGCGTAAGCCCCCGGCTCAGCCCGCGAATCTCGAAGGTCTCTTCGCCACTGAGCGCGAGGGATTCGTGCGACTGCCCATTCGTGAACACGAGGGGCAAGACGCCCATACCCACCAGGTTCGAGCGGTGAATGCGCTCGAAGCTCTCGGCGATCACGGCTTTGACGCCCAGCAACAGCGTGCCCTTGGCGGCCCAATCACGCGAGCTGCCCGTACCGTACTCCTTGCCCGCGAGCACGATCAGTGGCGTGCCGGTGGCCTGGTACTTCATCGCGGCGTCGTAGATGCTCATCACCTCGCCGCTCGGCAGGTAGCGCGTGTAACCGCCTTCCTTGCCACCCGCGAGCTGGTTTCGCAGTCGAATGTTGGCGAAGGTGCCGCGCACCATCACCTCGTGATTGCCGCGACGCGCGCCGTACTGGTTGAAGTCCTCCGGGCGCACGCCGTGCTCGAGGAGATAGTGCGCCGCGGCGCTGTCTTTGGCGATGTTGCCCGCGGGCGAGATGTGATCGGTGGTGATCGAATCGAACACCTTGACCAGGCAGCGCGCGCCCACGATGTCGGCGGCCTGCGTGGGCTCCTCTTTCGTCAAGCCCTCGAAAAACGGCGCCTTGCGCACGTAGGTGCTCGCGTCGTCCCAGGTGAAGAGGTTGCCCTGGGGCACGTCGAGCTTGCGCCACAGCTCGGGGCCTTCGAACACGTTGGCATAGCGCGTGCGAAACATGTCCCCGGTGAGCGCCTGCATGGCCTCCGTGATCTCCTGTGAGCTCGGCCAGATGTCCTTCAGAAAGACGGGGTGCCCGCTCGCGTCGCTGCCGAGGGGCTCGACGTGGTCGGTGTCGCTGCCGGCGGGCAACCGCATTCCGGTGATCTTCGTCACGGTCGTCGATGCCGCCGAGGAAAAGGTGAAGGGCTTCGCGCTCGGTGCGGCGGATTACATCACCAAGCCCTTCGACATCGACGAAGTGCGCGCGCGCATCCGCACCCATCTGGAACTTGCGCGCCTGCGGCGTTTCCTCGAAGACATGGTGGCGCAACGTACCGCGCTGCTGGAGGTCAGCGAGGAAAAGTACCGCATCCTCGCGCACCGCGACGCCCTTACCGGCCTGCCGAACCGCATGCTGTTCGCCGAACTGCTCAACCATGCGGTCCTGCATGCCGAGCGCAACCAGACCCGCTTCGCGCTGCTGTTCCTCGATCTCGACAACTTCAAGACCATCAACGAAAGCCTCGGCCATACGCGGGGCGACCAGTTGCTGGTTGCCGTGGGCGGACGCCTGCAGGGGCTGTTCCCGGACAGCGATGCCGTGGCGCGCATCGGCGGCGACGAGTTCAACATCCTCCTCGACGGCGAGGCGGCGATGGCCTCGCTCGACCTGATGGCGCAGCGCATCATCGAT
>CAYNOM010000091.1:13200-14047 GCA_964398415.1 uncultured Polyangiales bacterium
TCATGCTCGACGGCCAGAGCATCTACATCGGTTCCAGCATCGGCATCGCCGTTTACCCCGGAGACGGCCGCGATGCGGAAAGCCTGCAGAGCAGCGCGGACGCCGCCTTGCACCAGGCCAAGGCGCAGGGACGCGGCATCCTGCGTTTCTTCTCGCCCGAGATGACCCGGCGCGCCAAGGAGCGCCTGACCCTCGAAGCCGAGTTGCGCCGCGCCATCGGCCAGAACGAGTTGTGCCTGCATTACCAGCCGCAGGTCGACCTGATCAGCGGCCAGATCGTCGGCCTCGAAGCGCTGGTGCGCTGGCAGCATCCGGAACGCGGCCTGGTGCCGCCGAACGATTTCATTCCGCTCGCCGAGGAAAGCGGGCTGGTGGTGCGGCTGGGCGAGTGGGTGCTGCACGAGGCCTGCCGCCAGATCAAGCGCTGGTCGGCGGCCGGACTGACGCCGCGGCAGACTTCCATCAACGTCTCCGCGGTCCAGTTGAGCCGGGGACAGCTGGTGGCGTCCGTCAGGCAGGCCATCTGCGACACCGGCATCCGGCCGGAGCAGCTCGAACTCGAGATCACCGAGAGCTTCGTGATGACGGATCGCGAGCAGTCCTTCAAGTCGCTGGCCGAGCTGAAGGCTCGATCGACGATTTCGGCACCGGCTATTCCTCGCTGGCCTACCTGCAGAAGCTCGAGGTGCACAAGCTGAAGGTGGATATGTCCTTCGTGCGCGACATGACCACGAACTCCGGCAATGCCTCGATCGTCAAGGCGATCATCGCGCTCGGCCACAGCCTGGGACTCGAGGTCATTGCCGAGGGGGTCGAGGAGGCCGGCCAGGCGCGTTACCTGCGGTCG
>CAYNOM010000092.1:0-14045 GCA_964398415.1 uncultured Polyangiales bacterium
AGCCCCTCCCCAGCCCTGCGCAGGCAGCCACCCCCGAAGGGCCACCCACGCCCGAAGGCCCACCCACCCCTGAAGGCGCGCTCGAGCTGGCCCGGGAAGCCCTGCGCGCGCGAAAGTTCGCGAGGGCCGCGAGCCTGCTCGAGGCGGCCTGTCATGAGCAGGCCGAGCCCCAGGCCTGCATGCTGCTGGGCCAGCTCCTCGAGCAAGGCCGACCCGGACTGAGGGCCGACCCCGAACGCGCGCTCGGCCTGTTCAGCGAGGCCTGCGCCAGCGAGCTACAGCAGGCCTGCGACCGCCTCGGTCATTGAGCCGAAGGAATGCAGCACGTGTGACAGTAAGCACCGAAGAGCGTCCGTAGATGCGAGGGCGCCGACTAGCGCACCGCTCGATGTGCACCCAGACGGTATCTTGGCTCACAGGACATGCGCGTGACGCGGGCATGCCCACATGGTGCGCGATAGGCTCACAGCTGTCGTATGCAAGACCGCCACGCCCCCCACGTGCGGCCGATGCCGCGTCCCTTCCCGTCGAGCTTGTTTCCCGACGCGGACAGCGTGCGCTCGGTCGCCCACATGCAAGCGCTGCGCGCCGTGCTCTCGCCGGTGCAGCTCCCACCGCCTGTGGTGCCCCTGCGCGCCCAGATCGTCGAAACCCACGCCGGCCAGCGGCTGTTCGTGGAAGTGCGCAACCTGTCGGGCGTGGAGCTGTCGGCCCTCGGTATCGAGGCGGTCACCCTCGACGACGCGCAGCGTGAGATCGACGTGATGTTCGCCTTCGTGGGCGAGCTTGGCATCGCAGCCGATCCGCGCCGCGTGGTGCCCGTGGGTGGGCTGGCGCTCGATCCTCGCAAGCGGGCCGCGAGCGCTCTCGTCACCGCTGTGTACGCCCACTTCGCCGATGGCTCGGGCTGGGAGGGTGAGCTCGACGCGCTGGAGGATCCCCGTCTGTCGGAGCGGGGCCGCGCCCTGGCCCGCGAGCGCTTCTTTGCGCCCTACGCACGCTACCTATCAGCCGTCGACGGCTCGGGCCAACTCGGCCCCCTGAGCTGAGCCTGGGCCCTCACGCAGCCGCCCCTCGGTCAGCCGTCCCCGAGCAGGCTCGGGTTCGCAGCATTGAGCCCTGCTAGCACGCGCGCTCGCACTCCAGCATCGGCCCGGTCGGGCGAGCCCGCATCGAAGGGCGGCTTGGGATCGTATTCGAGCGCGAGCTGAATCGCCTGGGCAGTCTCGTTCCCGGCGAGGCGCGCGGCGAGGGTGAGTGCCATGTCGATGCCGCTCGATACGCCTGCCGCGGTGATCAGCTTGCCCCGCTCGACGACGCGCTCGGCGAGCACGTTCACACCGAGGGCTGCGAGCTGCTCGCGCCGCGCCCAGTGGGTGGTGGCGTCGACCCCGGCCAGGAGACCTGCGGCGGCCAAGAGCAGCGAGCCCGTACAGACGGAAGCCGTGAAACGGGTGGTCTCGTGGATCTGGCGCAGCCAGTCGAGCACGCGGCGATCGGAGAGCAGGGCACGAACGCCGAAACCGCCCGGCACGAGCAGCACGTCTGCGGCACTCACTTGCTCGAGCGTGGCGTCGATACCGAGGCAGAGGCCCCCGTCCGCGCGCACATCCGCTGGCGAAAGCCCTACCCAGCGCACCTCGGCCCCAGGCAGCTTCGACAGCACTTCGTAGGGCCCGACGGCATCGAGGAGCGTGAGGCGCTCGAAAGCGAGGATGGCGATCTGCATGGGCTCTTGTTCCCTTCTTGCGTGAGCGTTGACAACCTACCCGGCGCAACCTGTCTTGCAACGGCCGAGCGCACACCGTGGTCTGCGACTCACACCGTTCACACCGCATTCGGCCTGGGGAATCGGCACGGAGCCAGCTATCTTCTTTCCCTATGCGGCGTTCGCTCCTTCTCGCACTCCTGTGTCTGGGTCTTGCCTGCAACTGCACGAGCAGCACCATCAACCCCAATGCCCGCGGCACCGCCAAGACGAGCGCGGACAAAACGCCCGAGGACATGGCGCCTGCCGAAGACGTCTTCGTAGGCATCGTCGTGCCCGAGGCCGATCCGCGTGAGCCGCGCTTGTCTGCGGGCATGCGCACGCTGCTCGAGCGCGAGCACGTCAAGCCCCACGCCATCGACGACGACGTCGCAAAGAAAGCGTTCGCGCTCTATCTCAAACGACTCGATCCGGGAAAGCTCTTGCTACTCGCTCCACACGTCGAGGCCTTCAAGCGGCGCGCGACCAGCCTCGACGACGAGCTACGCGCAGGCGACTTCCGCACGGCTCGCCTCGCGAGCGCGCTCCTCGCCTCCCAGCGCAAGCAGATAGCGCAAAAGGTCGACGCGCTCCTGAAGCAGCCGTTCGATTTCACCAAGGACGAATGGCTCGAGAGCGATCCCGAAAAGCGCGAGTGGGCCAAGGACGCACCCGCCCTCGAGGATCGCTGGCGCAGGCTGCTCAAGCAGCAGGTTCTCGAGCGCATCGCGCGCATGGACGAGATCGCAAAGGCGCTCGAAGAGAAGCGCGATCCGAAGCAAGCGGTGAAGGGCGAAGATGGAGACGACGACCTGCCCGTCAAGCTCGAGCCTCCGCCACCCACCTTCGAAGGCCGCGAGGCAAAGGCGCGCGAAGAGCTGCAGAAGAGCTACGCCGGACGCTTCTCGCGCATGCTCAGGCCCGAGCCGCTCGAGGCTGCCGAGCTGTTTCTCAACGCCTTCGCCAGCGCCTACGATCCCCATTCGCTGTATCTCGCGCCCGCGGATCAAGAGAACTTCGACATCGAGATGAGCGGCTCGCTCGAGGGGATAGGCGCGGTCTTGTCCGAGGACGATCACTACATCCTGGTGCGCGAGATCGTGCCCGGTGGCGCGGCCTGGCGGCAGGGGTTGCTCGAAGCGGGAGATCTGATCCTCGCCGTCACCCAGGTCGGTGGCGAGCCGGTCGACGTGGCCGACATGCGCATCAACGACGTGGTGAAGATGATCCGCGGCCCCAAGGGCACGCGCGTCACGTTGACCGTGAAAAAGCCCGACGACCGCGTGTTGTCGCTCGAGATCACGCGCGACGTCGTGGTGGTCGAGGCGACCTACGCGCGCGGTGCGATCCTCGACCTCGGGCCCAAGCACGAGCCGGTGGGCTATGTGTATCTGCCGAGCTTCTACGGCAATACGCGCTCGGCACGCGGCCAGACACCCGAGCGCGACGCGACGTCGGACGTGCGTGCCCTGCTCACGCGCTTCGCGGGCAAGAAGCTCGGGGGCATCGTGCTCGACCTGCGCGGCAATGGGGGCGGCCTGCTCGACCACGCCACGGGCATCGCCGGCCTGCTCGTCGATCGCGGTCCCGTGGTCGAGGTTCAGAATGCGCGCGGCAAGCAGCAGGTGCTCGGCGACGACGAGCCAGGCGTGTCGTTCGAGGGTGAGGTCGTGGTGCTCGTCGACCGCTTCAGCGCCTCGGCCTCGGAGATCTTGGCCGGTGCTCTGCAAGACTACGGGCGCGCACTGGTGGTCGGCACGGGCCCCACCCATGGCAAGGGCACGGTGCAGGCGCTGATCGACCTCGATCGGGTCGCGGGCCCTTCGCCCATGCCGCTCGGCGTCGCCAAGCTCACCATCCAGCAGTTCTTCCTGGTCGATGGCGAGTCGACCCAATGGCGCGGCGTGCAGCCCGATGTGGTGCTGCCCGATCCGGCGTCGCACATCGAATCGGGTGAGCGCTATCTCGACAACGCGATCCCGTTCAGCGCGGTGCGGCCGCTGCCTGTCAAGCCCTGGCCCAACGGACACTGGAGCAAGGCGGTGCTCGCCCAAGTGAGCACGACACGCCAGACGGCTCAGCCCGTGTTCGAAAAGGTGAAGGCCCGCGGCAGCTACCTCGCGGAGCGCCAAAAGCAGTCGCGTATCCCACTCGCGCGCCAGGCCTGGCTCGAGCAGCGCGAAAAAGACCGGAAGGCGCTCGAAGAACTCGACCTCAAGCTCGAGGAGGGTGACGAGCGCTTCTCGGTGCAAGCCGTCGAGTACCGACCGGACCAGGCCGACGAGAAGGTGCGCGCCGCCGCCGACAAGCGTCTCGATGGCTGGAAGAAGACCCTGGCTCGGGATCCCTGGCTCGAGGAGGCGCTCTACTTGCTCGCCGACATGCAGCAAGGGGCGAAGGTGGCCGCCGTGAAGGCCTCTGGCGACAGGCCGAACTGATCGGCTCAGCCCACCTGACGCATCAGCTCGGCGTAGCGGTCGAGCTTGTCGAGGATCACGTCGCGTCCCGCTGCGGGCAGATAGAACAACGCGCGGTGAAAGCCTGCGTCGCGCACCTCGGCGAGCTTGTCGTGCTTCGTGGGGCTCGCGAACAGGCTCAGCTCGATCGTGCTCGGATCTCGACCCGCCTGCTCAGCAGCTTCGCGGAGCTCTTGCACGTACTTCTGCGCAGGACCGCGCAACCCGATGGGCATCCAGCCATCGGCGTAGCGCACCGCACGCTTGATCGCCCAGGGCGCCTCGCCCCCGAGGTGGATGGGTGGGTGAGGCTTCTGCAGCGGCTTCGGGTTCTGGATGATGGACTCGAAGCGCACGAGCTCGCCCTGGTAGCTCGCCTGCTCCGTGGTCCAGATGGCCTTCATGGCCTCCACCCGCTCGCGCATCAGCTTGAAGCGCGTCTCGAAGCGCGTGCCGTGGTTTTCCATCTCCTCGGCGTTCCAGCCTCCGCCGACGCCGAACAAGAGGCGGCCTCCGCTCAGCCGGTCGAGGCTCGCCACTTCCTTCGCGGTGGTGATCGGGTCGCGCTCCACGACGAGACAGATGCCCGTACCCAGCTTGAGCCGCGTGGTGGCGGCCGCCGCGAACGACAGCGCGACGAACGGATCGTAGGTGTCGTAGTACTCCTGCGGCAGCGGCGCCCCGCCCGGCCAGGGCGACTTACGCGAGGCAGGGATGTGGGTGTGCTCGGGAAACCACAACGACTCGAAGCCGCGAGCCTCCACCTCGCGCGCGAGCTCGTCGGGCTGCATGGCGTACTCGGTCGGAAACATGGTCAGCGCGTAGTGCATGCCCTGCCTATACCATCGCTCGCGGCCGCGCAGGCGGCTCGTCGGCACGCGCCGGGTGCGCTAAATCGTGGCGCGAGTGCCTTTCAAGTCACAGACGTTCGACGAGCTCACCCTCGATCTCGGGCTCGATGACCCGGACGACATGCCGTGGCTACGACGACGCGCGGCGCAGAAGCTAGGCATCGACGAGCACGCGCTGCCCGAGCTCGAGCTGGTCAAACGCGCCATCGACGCGCGACGCGGGCGCGTGCGCTTTCACCTGACGCTGTCCGCAGTCGATCCCGAGCGGCCACCGCTCGGCGGACCCGAGCCGCGCGAGGTCGATGCTCACGCGCGTGTCGTCATCGTGGGCGACGGCCCAGCGGGCTTGTTCTGCGCCTACGAGCTCGCGCGTCACGGCATCGGCTGTGTCGTGCTCGACCGCGGAAAGCCCGTGCAGCCACGGCGCAAGGATTTGAAGGGCCTGACGCGACACGGCAGGGTCGACGAGGACAGCAACTACTGCTTCGGCGAAGGCGGCGCCGGCACCTACAGCGACGGCAAGCTCTACACGCGCGCGCACAAACGCGGTGACGTGCGCGACGTGCTCGAGCTGCTCGCCGTGCACGGTGCTCCCGAACGCATCCTCACCGACGCGCGCCCGCACATCGGCTCGAACAAGCTGCCCAAGGTGATCAGCAGCATGCGCGAGCACCTCGAACGCTGTGGCGTAACGTTTCGCTTCGAGGCCCGCGTCACGGCCCTGCTCCAGCATGCGGGCAAGGTACGCGGCGTAAGGCTCGCCGACGGCAGCGAGATCGGGGCCGATGCCGTGGTCGTCGCGACCGGCCACTCGGCGCGCGATGTCTACGAGCTGCTCGACGACGCGGGCATCAGGCTCGTCTCCAAGGGTTTTGCGCTCGGCGTACGCATCGAGCATCCCCAGGCCCTGATCAACCGCATTCAGTACGGCGTGCACGCCGAGCATCCCAAGCTGCCGAACGCCGCGTACCGCATCGCGCACACCGAAGACGAGCGCGGCGTGTTCAGCTTCTGCATGTGTCCGGGCGGCTTCGTCGTGCCCGCCGCCACCGAGCAGAGCGGCATCGTGGTCAACGGCATGAGCTTGTCGCGTCGAGATTCACCCTTCGCCAACTCGGGCCTCGTGGTGTCGGTCGAGCCTGACGATCTCACGCGCGCGGGCTACTTAGGCCCCCTGCAGGGCATCGCCTTTCAACGTCGCATCGAGCAGGCGGCGAAGGCTGCATCGAGCGGGGGGCTCAGCGCACCGGCCACGCGCGCCACCGACTTCATGCACAAGCGTGGCTCGACGACGACGCCGGCCACCAGCTATCAGCCCGGGCTCACACCGGGCGACGTGTCCGAGGTGCTCGACGCGGGCGGCGTTCTGCTCTCCCCGCGTCTGCGGCGCGCGCTGTCCGTCTTTCAGAAGAAGCTACGCGGCTACGTGGGCGAGGATGTCGTGTTGATCGGCGTCGAGTCGCGAACCAGCTCCCCCGTGCGCGTACCGCGCTCGTCCGAGACGCTCGAGTCACCCGATGTGTCTGGGCTGTATCCGGCGGGCGAGGGCGCAGGCTACGCAGGCGGCATCGTCAGCGCGGCGATGGATGGCGTGCGCATCGCGCGCAAGATCCGCGAGCGCATGCGACGCAACGCTTCTGTGGACTAGATCACTGCTTCGGGCCCGGCGCGTAGGCTTCGCGCCACTGTTTCGGCAGACTGGCCTACCTGTAGCTGCGAAGGGTCCGACAGCATGTCACCCTCCCGCACCTGCCGCCTAGCCCCTCGCGGTCAGCGCGTTCCATGATCCGCATCGCCCTCAAGTCGCTACTGCACGACAGGAGTCGGCTCGCCGCCGCCCTGGCCGGAGTTGCGTTCGCAGCCCTGCTGGCCACGGCCCAAGACGGCCTGAACGAGGGCTTCAAGTACACGAGCTCAAGCGTGATCTCCCGGGTCGGTGGCGACGTCTGGGTGACCGCCGCTGGCGTGAACGTGATCGACAATCTCGAGCCGCTGTCGCCGGCCACGCGCGCGCTCGTCGCAACCCATCCGTGTGTGAAGGAGGCCCGGCCACTCGTCTTCGCCTTCTCCTGGGTACGTACGCCGCAGGGTACGCGCGAGAACCTGCGCGTCGTAGGTACAGACCTGGGCGAGCCCTTCATGCCCTGGGAGCTGTCGCGCGGACTGCCGAGTGACCTCGAGGCTCCCATGCGCATCGCCGTCGACGGCATGGACCTCGGACGCCTCGGCCTGTCGGGCGATCCACTCGGACAGCCGCTCACGATTCGCAACCACGTCACCTTCGTGGGGGCCCTGGCCCAGCGCGCACGCTCGTTTGCGCTCTTGCCCTACGTGTTCGCCAAGACCGAGGATGCGCGCCTGCTGAGCGGCATGTACGACGACGAGGTGAGTGCCTGGGTCCTCGATCTCGAGAACACGGGCTGCGCGGGCCAGGTGATCGCCGGCATCGAACGGCACCCGAACCTCCGGGCACGCCGCACCGACACCTTGCGCTCAGACACCGAGACCTTCTGGATGAAGATGTCGGGCGCCGGCGCGATCCTGGGATTCAGCGCGCTCATGGGGCTGTTGGTCGGCGGGGTGATCGTCGGTCAGACCCTCTACTCGACGGTGACCGAACACGAGCGTGAGCTCGCCGCCCTGCGCGCCATGGGCGCTTCTCCCGTCGAGGTGGTTGGTTTCATCGCGTTCCAGGCCGCCGCCGTCCTCGTGACCGGCAGTGCCATCGGCATGGCGATCGCGCTCGGCGTGCAGGGGATCGCGATCGAGAACGGCATCGAGATGCAGCTGTCACCGATCGTCCTCCTGCGTAGCGGCGGTGTCATGCTGGTCATGGGGGTGCTTGCGAGCACGCTGAGCCTGAGACGCGTGCTGAACATCGACCCGGCGAGGGTATTCCGATGAGCGGAGAGGCACTGTGCCGAGGCTCAAGCCTTACCAAGAGCTACCAGACGAGCGATGGCCCCCTCGTCGTCGTGCGCAGTGTCGATGTCGAGCTGCGCAGCGGTGAGCTCACGTTGTTGATGGGACCTTCAGGCTCCGGGAAGACCACGCTCATCTCCATGCTCGCAGGCCTCCTCGCCCCGACTTCGGGTCAGGTGGAGCTGCTCGGCACATCACTGTCGCGAGCCTCCGAGAGCGAGCGCTCGCTCGTGCGCAAGCGAGGCATGGGCTTCGTGTTTCAACAGGACAACCTGTTCGCCGCCCTGACCGCGCGAGAAAACGTGGCCGAAGTGCTGCGCCTCAAAGGCATGGGACGAAAGGAGGCGCTCGAGGCGGCAAACGTCGCCCTCGGACGCGTGGGTCTCGATGGACGCCTCTCGCATCTGCCGGGCCAGCTCTCTGGCGGGCAGCGTCAGCGCGTGGCGATCGCTCGCGCCATCGCGGGCAGCCCGCGCATCGTGTTCGGCGATGAAATCACGGCCGCTCTCGACAGTCACACGGCCCTGAGTGTCATGGAACTACTGCGTGCCTTCGTGACACCGACGACCGCGGTGGTGATCGTCACCCACGATGCACGCCTCGAACGCTTTGCAGATCGCGTGTTGCACGTCGAAGACGGCACGATCACGACCGACCTACGCGTGCAACCTTGCCTCGGAGCCACAGCACGATGAACAGCCTGACCAAGCGAATCCTCCTCGTGGTCGCCATCCTTTCCGCCCCATTTGCCGCCACACTCCTGACGCGGGCGACCGACGAGGTCACCAGGCTCGAGCCGGGCGAGATCGCCGAGACCGTGATCGCGCGCGGCTTCGTGATCGCTGCAGACGGCATCAGCGAGGTGCGCACACAGCTGGATGGTCAGGTACGCAGCGTACGCGTGCGCGAAGGGGACCCGGTCAAGCGGGGCGACTTGTTGGCCGAGCTCGATGGACGCGAGCTCGAGCTTGCGGTGGCGCAGGCCCGCGCCGAGGCCGCGATGATCGAGGCCAACTTCAAGGGCCTGCGCCGTGGCAGTCGCCCGGCTGAACAGCGACAGCTCTCCGCCATGCTGCACGCAGCCGAACAGCAACTGAGAGCAGCCGAGCGCGAGGCCGAGCGTCAGGACGAGTTGCTCGGTCAGGGCGCCACGTCCACCCGTGCGCTGCAACAGGCGCGGGCGCTGGCCGATGGGGCGCGCGCCGATCTCGAGGTCACCCAGACCAGACTCGATCTCTCCCGTGGGGGCTACGAGATCAAGTCGGCCGAGCACCGACTCGAGGCCGCCCTGGCCGCGGTGGAGCTGGCGCGCGCCTCGGCGGACAAGAGTAAGATCGTTGCGCCGATCGATGGCGTGGTTCTCACCCGCCAGGTAGATCCGGGCGACGTGGTGCGCAGCCTGGATGGACGCACCCTGTTCGAGATCGCCGACGTGAGTCGGCTCGAGGTGCGAGTCGAGCTCGAAGAGGGCCACGTCGACAGCGTGCCTGTCGGGGCTAAGGTTACCCTGACGGACGTGGGCGGATCCAAACAGCTCGGCAGCGGGCGGGTGGTGCGGCTCGGTGCTGCGGTATCGGGGCGCGCCAAGATCGTGGAACCCACCGAAATGCGCGCCGACGGGCCGATCCGCAACGCCTACGTGGCCTCGGATGCGAGCGGCCTCGGCCATCTCCTGCTTGGCCAGCGTATCGAGGCCCGCATCGAGCTCGGCAAGCGTAAGGTGGCAACCCGAGCACCGCGCGCGGCGGTGCAGATTCGCGATGGCCGAGCATTCGTGACCGTCGCACAGGGCCTGCTGCGGCGCGAGATCACCGTAAGGCTCGGCCGCGCTGACCCGACCTACGTCGAGCTAGAGGGAGTCGATCCCGGCGAGCGTGTGATCGTGCGCAAGTGACTGCGAGGCGTACGGCGGGGGCCGTCGCACATACTCCAGTCGCGCACGCATCAGCCGCCGCCACAGCGGAGGGATGAGCGTCGAAAGCGCCATGATCGAATAGGGTAGCGGGAGCTCGGGCGCGCCCTCCACGTGCTGCGAGTCCCAGAATGCCCGGGAGGGATGAGCGTGATGAAACGAGTGCTCACCGACGCCAAGTAGCACGTACTTGGAGCCGGCATGGCTGTCATTCCAGGACAGCGCGACGGTACCCGCTCGGAGCTTACCGTTCGCGCCACGCCCGCGCTCGAGGCCGTAGTGCCCCACGTATAGGCCCAGGCCCATCATGAACAGCGCGACGCAGGCGTGCACCGCGAGGAACAGCAACACGAGTGCGCTGTCCAGCGCCCAGCTCACCCCGAACGCCATGAGCGCGGGCACGACGATCAGTGAGACGGCTTGATGGCGGAGGATCTGCGCAGCCACGGGTAGATGACCCAGCCTGCGTGCCTCGGCGCGCAGCAACTCGTGCCACGCGCCGTGCACGTAGCGAAGCAAGAAGGCGTAAACACTCTCATCCCGGCGGGCGCTCGCTGGATCCTGCGCGGTGCCGTAGAGCGCGTGGTGTGCGCGATGCTCCACCGCGAACGCGCCGAGGCCACACAGTGTCCACATGACGGCGCTTGCGGCGCGCGCGAGCCGACGGCGTTCGTGGCCGCACGTGTGCGCGATGTTCAAGCCCAGGCCCGATACGAGCCCGACACCGATACCGAGCACCAGCGCTTCGCGCGGGTCGCCTCGTGCCGCGAGCCAAACCCCTGCGCCGACGCAGGTGATGAACAGACCGAGCGCCGCGACGGGCACTGCCGCAAGGCCGCGCGTGCGTGTGGCGGGACCGCGCACCTGTCCGAACACCAGGTCGAGCAGTGGCACTCCGAGAACACATGCGAGGCCAACCTCGAGTACCGAGTGCCCGCCGCACGCGAGAGCGCTGAGGGTCAAGGCGGGTGGCAAAGCGCAGGCCAAGTAAAGCAAACCGGAGGCACCCCGCGGGGTGATTCGTGAGCGTCGCAACATACACATGGCTCCGAGTCGTGACTCGCACGCGGAAACGGGGGGGGAACGTGGGGTGTCCGGTCCTTACCTTGTGTGAACAGGTGCGGCAAGCGCGCATGACTGCTACTTTGCCGCCATGCTCTCCCACCCCCCGGTGCTCGGCACTCGGCCACAGCTGCGTCTTGCCGATGTCATCGCGCGACATGCGGCCGCACGGCCGCGCGCTCCCGCGCTCGTCACTCACGACGCTTCGCTCGACTGGTCTTCCTTGGCGTTCATCGCCGGCCGCATCGGCGCCGCACTCGCGGACTGTGGCTTGACACCTGAGCATCGCGTCGCCCTGGTGGGCGGTTCGCCGGCGGAGATGGCCGTGGCCATGACCGCCGTATCCGCGGTTGCGCCGTGCATGACGCTGCCGGGTAGCATGAAGCATCACGAGCTCGCGTCGCTGCTCGGGACTGCGGGCATCGGGACCATCATCGATCTCGACGGACGCCGCGACAGTAAGCACGCGACCTTCGGCGTGATCCGGCTCGCGCTATCGCTCGGGCGACGTACGTGTGACGCAAGCGGCTCGGTGGGCACGACGGCCCCCTCCATCGACGCTGCCCTGTTGTTGCCCACCTCGGGCACTTCGGCTGCAAGCAAAGTGGTCCCGATCTCGCACGCACGCATGCTCCACGGGGCGCGCACCGTGGCAGCCGCGCTGGAGCTCGGTACGCTCGACCGCTGCCTGAACTTACTTCCCATGTTCCACGTGTCTGGCCAGTTCGTCGCTTTGCTGAGCTCGTGGATGGCGGGGGGCCCAGCCCTGTGCGTCGACGACGCGGCCCGTCCTGACGTGCTCGCCAGTGCTCGCGCCCTTGCCCCGACGTGGCTGTGCGCCGTGCCGACGATCCTGTCACGACTCGCGCGCGAGCAGGCCGCGGACGCCCGCGCGCTCGAGTTGGAGTTCATCCATACCGGTGCAGCGGCGCTGGCGGTGGAAGAACAACGGCTGATCGAGGAGGTCTTCGGCGCGCCCGTCATTCAGAGCTACGGCATGACCGAGACCATCATGATCTCGTGCAATCCGCGCCACCCCACGCGCCGTAAGCTCGGCAGCGTGGGCCTGCCACGTCAGGACACGCGCATCATCGACGGGGATGGGACGCCACTCCCCGCCGGCACAACGGGCGAGATCGCCGTCAAGGGCGGATCTGTCATGCCCGCTTATCTCGGAT
Organism: uncultured Polyangiales bacterium; assembly: GCA_964398415.1. Taxonomy (GTDB): domain Bacteria; phylum Myxococcota_A; class Polyangia; order Polyangiales; family DASUME01; genus DASUME01. Next base: position 12,129 of record CAYNOM010000092.1, read on the forward strand.
CGGACGAGGCACGCTTCGCGCACGGTTACCTGTGCACGGGCGACGTGGGCCACATCGACGAGGATGGTCACCTCATCATCTCTGGACGTACGAAGGAGATGATCAATCGCGGAGGCGAGAAGATCTCGCCGCTAGAGGTGGACTCCGTGCTCGCGCGTCATCCAGCAGTGTCAGCGGCCCTTTGCTTCGCCATCCCGCATCCTGTGCTCGGCGAAGACATCGCGGCTGTCGTCGTGCTCGAAGCGGGAGGCCGCGTCGACGAGCCCGAGCTTCGTGCCTTTGTTGCCTCCCAGCTCAGGCCCCACAAAGTCCCGCGAAGGATTCTTTTCACTGCTGCGCTACCTACGAACGCGACTGGCAAGCCGGTACGCACGGGCCTCGCGGAGCGCTTTGCACGCGAGCTTTCGGCGGGTGCGAACGTGGAGCCCGCAGGCGCCCTGGGCGCGCGACTCGCGAGTGCTCCAAGGGGAGGCCGGGCCGGGCTGATTCAGCACTGGCTCCGCGCCGAGCTTGCCGAGCGTTTGGCGGCCAACGATGTCTCACCCCGCGCCTCGTTCGTGAGCCTCGGCCTCGACTCTGTGGGCTTCGTCGAGCTGTGCGGCCGGTTGTCGTTTGCGCTCGGCTTCGAGGTTCCGCAGGTAGCCCTTTTCGAGCACGGCAGCTGCGACAGGCTGGCTCGGCATATCGTGAGTGAGCTACGCACGCTGAGCGCTCCCCCGCGTGCGGCAGAGACCTCGCTCTCACGAGCGCTGTCACGAACCGAGACGAACTGGCTGCGCGCCGTAGAGGAGAGCGGGTCAGCCGTGATCGTCGAGGGTCTGGTGGTGAGGGGACCCCTCGACCGCCGGCTGCTCACCGCGGCTCTCCACGATCTGGTCCGCGCACAACCGATGCTGCGTGTGACGGTCAGCGGACAAGGCAAGCATCGCGAGTTCGTGCCCGCCGTGCTGCCTGTTCAGGAGCTCGTGCACGAGGTAGAGGCCGCGATGCTCCGTCAGCTCGCCGAGGACCTGGCCCATCGGCGCGACTTCGCGCCGGGCGCGCCGATGGTCGAGGCGCATCTGGTGCGGGTCGTCGATCGCCCGGGGACCTATGCCATCTGTCTTCGCGCCAACCACGTCATCTGGGATGGTTCGAACGGTCTGTTGGCCGCATGGCTTCGCGCCTACGCGACACGTCTCAGCGGCGGGGTTCCGCAGCTCACGCAGCACGAGCCGTATCTAGCACTCGATACGCTCGTCGAAGGCAGTGCCAGCGGACGTCTCCACCTGGCTGCCAGGGCGCGCTTCGTACGGGACGTGCTCACCTGGGACAGGTTGCCGGTCGCCAACGGACACGACGCGCTCCGCACCCGTCACATGTACGACCACCTCGATCCAGAGCGCACGCAGCGGCTCGAACACGTAGCGAGCGAGCGCGGCCTATCCGTGGCAGCGCTGCTGACGGGTGCCCTCATCCACACGGTGCGCGCCCACATGCCCGGTGCCGGAAGGCGCCGGCTGACGCTACTCACCATGATCGACGTACGCGGTCACGTATCCCCCACGGTTCCCGTCGGAGCAGCGGGTTGCTATGCATCCGCCATTACCTCCTCCGTCGTGGCTCGCTCAGACCTTACGCCCGATGCCGCCGCCGTCAGCTACCACCGCGGGGTCACGGAAGCCTATGCTGCAGGCCTCGCCACGGATCTGTTCGCATTACAGTCGCGACTGTTCACCCTCGGACTCGACTTCCCCGCGCTGTTGGGACGGGGCGCCCGCTCGAGTACGCTTGGGGTGTCGGCGGTGAGCACCTACGCCTCGGTCGAGCGCATGCACGGCCCGCTCGAGATCGTCGACATGCTCGCCGCCACCACAGCGCACGGACTCGGCCCCTGCTTCATGCTGTACCCGATCAAGTTCCTAGGCGGCACGCGCG
>CAYNOM010000093.1:0-14038 GCA_964398415.1 uncultured Polyangiales bacterium
GTGCTGTATTGGATGGTCGCGGCGCGCCGGCCCAGGCGCAATTTCGCGCTTCAGCGTGCGCGAGACTGGGCCCTCGAGCTCAAACGCCCGCTCGTCGTGCTCGAGCCGCTGCGCATCGGTTACCCTTGGGCCTCCGAGCGACTGCACGCCTTTGCGATCGAAGGCATGGCGGCGAATGCGGCGTACTTCGAGACGAGCTGCGCTACCTACTACCCGTACCTCGAGCCGGCCGAGGGCGCTGGCAGCGGTCTGCTCGAGGCCTTGGCCGAGCGCGCCGCGGTCGTCATCACGGACGACCATCCGGGCTTCTTTTACCCGCGCATGCTCGAGGCGTCTGGGCGGCTTGTTCGAGTGCGGCTCGAGGCCATCGACTCGAACGGCCTTCTGCCGCTGTCTGTGGCCCAGGGGCGCGCGTTTGCCACGGCGTTTTCCTTCCGGCGCTTTTTGCAGCACGAGTTGCCCCGGCATCTCGACGAGGCACCCGAAGAAGAGCCGTTGATGAACGCGCAGCTGCCAAAGCTCAAGAAGCTGCCCGCCGCGCTGAGGCTGCGCTTTCCGGCTGCATCCCATGCGCAGTTGAGCGACGTGCGAGCCACGGTGAGGCGCCTGTCGCTCGACCGCAGTGTGTCGCCCATCGAGCCTGAAGGCGGGTGGATCGCATCGCACTGGCACATGCAACGCTTCGTGAATCGCCGCTTGCCACGATACTTGGAGCGGCAACATCCCGACGAAACCGTGAGCAGCGGGCTCTCGCCCTACCTGCACTTCGGACACCTTTCGGCCCACGACCTGTTTCGCGCGGTCGCCGACGTCGAGGGCTGGGAGCGGCTTCCCGAGGGTCACACGACGAACGGATCGCGGGACGGCTTTTGGGCCATGAGTGGGCCGGCCGACGCGTTCCTCGAGGAGCTCGTCACCTGGCGCGAGCTCGCGTTCAACTCGGCGCTCTGCCTGCGCGACTACGACCGCTACGAATCTTTGCCCTCGTGGGCCCTGAGGTCTCTCGAAGCTCATTCGAAGGACAAAAGACCCTATCTGTACGACCTCTCCGAGCTCGAGCGCGCCGAAACGCACGATGGAATCTGGAATGCAGCCCAGCGCCAACTCGTGCGCGAGGGGACCATTCACAACTACCTGCGCATGCTGTGGGGCAAGAAGATCCTGGAGTGGTCTCAGAGCCCCAAGGTGGTGTTCGAGCACATGGTTCACCTCAACAACAAGTACGCCCTCGATGGACGCGACCCGAACTCCATCGCCGGCATCGCTTGGACGCTGGGCCGTTACGACCGTCCCTGGGCGCCCGAACGCGCGATCTTCGGCATGGTGCGCTACATGAGCAGCGCGAGCACCCGCAAGAAGCTGAGGCTCAACCAGTATCTGGAGCGCTTCGGCGAAGGTGCAAGCCTCTACGACGAGCTGTCTGCGTCCTGAGCCAACGTCGAAGGTCCGTGCCATACTTCGGCGCCCAGACACGTGGCCGGCCGGTCACGTGCGTCGCCCCGGAAGGACGTCACGAGATGCGCAGGTTGCGAGCGCTGCTGTTGGCTGAGGCAGCCAACCCCGACTGGACCAGCGTGCCCCTCGTGGGCTTCTCCCATGCGCGTGCCCTGTTCGACGTCGTCGATGCCCACCTCGTGACCCAGGTGCGCAACACCACCGCCATCGAGAAGACCGGCTTTCGACAGGGAAGCGAGTTCACGGCCATCGACTCGGAGGCGGTTGCGCGCCCCATGCACCTCGCGATCGAAGCCATCACCAAGGCCACCGGCCTCGGCTGGACCTTCGGCACGGCCATGCAGCTCTTGCCCTACTACTACTTCGAGGCGCAGCTCTGGAAGCGCTTCGGGAGCGAGATCGAGCAGGGCAAGTGGGACGTGGTGCACCGCATCACGCCGCTCAGCCCCACCATCCCAAGCATCATCGCCGGACGCTGCAAGCGTGCTGGGGTGCCCTTCATCTGGGGCCCGATCAACGGTGGCGTGCCCTGGCCGCCCGGCTTTGGCCACGTGCAGCGTCGCGAGGGCGAGTGGCTGCACTACGTGCGCGACGCTTACAAGCTGATGCCCGGCTACGCGAGCACCCAACGGGACACGAGCGCCATCATCGCCGGCTCTCGCGCCACCTATGAGCAGCTCTCACTTGAAGCCAAAGCTCGCGCCGTCTACGTCCCAGAGAACGCGATCGACGAATCGCGCTTCAGTCGCGGCAAGACAGGGCCCGTGTCGTCGCCGCTCAAGGTGGCATTCGTCGGCCGGCTCGTCGCCTACAAGGGCGTCGACATGCTGCTCGAGGCCGCGAGTGAGCTCTTGCGCGCAGGAAAGCTCGAGCTCGACATCATCGGCGACGGTCCAGAGCGTGAGCCCCTACGCGCCTTGATGACGCGTCTCGGCGTTTCGGACCGCGTTCGCTTCGAGGGCTGGGTCGAGCACCGCGCGCTCGAGTCACGCCTGCTCGAGTCGGATGTGCTTGGCTTTCCAAGCGTTCGCGAGTTCGGTGGCGGGGTCGTGCTCGAGGCCATGGCGCTCGGGCTCGTGCCCGTGATCGCCGACTACGCCGGGCCAGCCGAGCTCGTCACCGAGCGCACAGGCTTTCGCGTGCCCATGGGTAGCCGCGACACGCTGATCGCCGGTGTGCGCCGCGTGTTCGAGCAGCTCGTCGCCGACCCGAGCGTGATTCGTCCGATGGGGGAGCGGGCGCGGGCGCGGGTGCTCTCGCACTTCACCTGGCCCGCGAAGGCGCGCCAGACGCTCGAGATCTATCGCTGGGCCACGGGCGAGCGCGACAAACCCGACTTCGGCATGCCCTTTCCCGACTGATGACGATGTCTCTCGCGCTCCTCGCCACAGGCGCTGACGACCGTTGGTATCCGGGCCTCGGTGATCCCACGCCCATGGGCTTCATCACGGTGGCCGCCTATTTCTTCGCGGCTTGGGCCTGCTTTCGCGCCTACCGAGCCGAGGCGCGCAGCGCAGTCGTAGGCATGCTCGCTACCGGGGCGCGGCGCGACGAACGCCTGCTTTCGCTGTTCTGGCTCGGGCTGTTCTGCATGTTGATCCTGCTCGGTCTGAACAAGCAGCTCGATCTGCAGACGCTGCTCACGCAGACGGCGCGCGATCTCTCGAAGGCCCAGGGTTGGTACTACGATCGACGTCCCGTGCAGCTCTTGTTCATCGCGCTCGTCGGCCTGGGTGGGATCGCAGCGAGCGTCGGGCTCGCCTATGCGCTGCGCAGGGTCATCCGCCGGGTCTGGCTCGCGGTGTTGGGCGTCGCCGAGCTGATGGTGTTCATCGTGGTGCGCGCCGCGTCGTTTCACCACGTCGATCAGCTGCTGTTCACGGGTACGGTGCGCTTGAACTGGGTGCTCGAGCTGTCCGGGATCTCGCTGATCGCCATCGCGGCCTTTCGCGCGTCTGCCGCGGCTTCGCGCGAAGCTCAGCCGCCCACGTAGGGCAGGCCGTCCTCGCGCAAGAGGCGCAGAAACAGCTCCGGGCTTCCGAGGCCCTTTCTGAACGCCGACACGGGCGGGGCGGGGTTTTCCTTGGGGTAGTAGACCTCGCGGCCGAGCAGGCGCCTCCCGATGCGGCTGCGCATGTCTTTCTGCGCCACCTTACCGAGATCGGCGTGCGACCAGACCTCGTACATGCGGGGCCCGTGGTAAGCGGAAACCACGAGCGAGCCCGTGAGCGCGCGAATGAAAGCCATGTGACAGCCCTGAAGGCGCGCACACCTGTCCCAGGTGGCTTGGATCACGCGCGGCTGCAGCAGGTGGCCCACCTGCGTGCGAACGAAGGCCGGCGCTGGCAAGCGCTTGTAGATCTTGCGCGCGTACTCCTCCACCTTGTTGGGCGGGTGCTGGAAGGTCTTCCACTTCTCGCTCATGTACAGGTCGCCGACCTGGCCCTTCCAGAACACGACCTCGTGGTTGTGCTCGCGGGCGATGCGCACGAGGTGCACGCCCCAGCGCCAGTGCTGCAAATCGGCCTGGATACAGCCCTCGAGGGCTTCGCGGCGCAGCTGGTCGGCGTCGTAGGGATCTTCGAGCTTGATCACCTCGATCGGCAGGCGATTTTTCTGCACGAACTCCTTCACGAGCGGGAAGTTGGGCAGCGCGCTGACGGCCTTCATCGGCTGTTTCCACGGCAGGAGCAGGAGGTTCATGCTGTCCTTGCCGCCCACCAACACGAGGTTGGTCTTGCCGGGGTTTTGCGCCTCGATCATCTGGGTGTCGGCGATCAGGGCGTCCGTGATGAGCGCCGCGAACTCCTCCACATCGCCGATCTCGAAGCCCGAGTCGTGGGGTCCGCCCACGCGTGAGATGCCGAGGTCGAGCGTGGGTTGGCCCGAGAACAGCATGAAGTCTGGCTCGCTTGCCGCCGCGATGGCCGCGGGGTTCAGCTCGAGTAGGCCGCCCTGTTGCACCTTGAATAGGATCAACGACAAAAGCGAGTAGCTGTAGTAGTCGCCCCAGCGATAGACGGGATAGAAGTGGGGCACGCCCACGAAGTGCTTCGCGTGCCAGATGAGGGTGTCATCGTGGTGAAACCAGAGCGCAGCCTTGTCGATCTCGTCGCGCTCGACCACGTTCTTCGCCACCTGCTCGGCGCGTTCACGCAGCATGCCCCGCAGCACTGGGGGCTTGGCCGAGGTTGCGCTCGAGGTCGCGATGCCTGCGTGGGCGAGGCCGCCCAGCAACATGGCGGGGTTCTGTTTCGTGGGATCCATGAAAGGCAGTCTCCGGTCGCTTGCGCCCGAGCACCGCGATGTCGCTCTTGCGCGCGGTGGGGCTTCTTGGGTGGCCGAAAGCGGGGAGCCAGGTGCAGGCGTGACGCAGCACCACGCTGCGTTTCGCGGGCCCGGCTCAAGCCTGCGGAGGCGAGCGTGCGCCCCCGGCCCCGGAGTCTGGAGCGCCCTTGAATGCGATCCGTTGCTGTGCGTGCCGACGACCCGCGGCCCCGGGCCCTGTGCCTCGAGCTGAGTCGGTCGTCCCGTGTGCCTCCGCGATGAGGCGCGAGCCGTCTGTGCCTTCCTGCTCTTGTTCGAGCTCGGCCTTGGCGTCGAACAGCTTCGCGCAGGCAGCATCTTCGTCGCTGTGGCAGGGGGCGTCGCCGACTGCGTTCGCCGTGAGCAACCCATAGGCATCCACCGTCTCGTAGGAGGCGCACAGGGCGCCCAGGAAGACGACCAGTGCACCGAGCTTTGCGATGATGGTCTTGAGAGACGGCATAGGGTGCGAGCTCGCTTCTCGCGGCTGCAAGCCTCATTGTGGGCGCGCCGAGGGCCGTGGCGCAAGGTCACTCCGTGCGGGTACGACCCATCTGGGGTGGTCTGCCCAACGGAAATGAGCGGACGTACCCAAGCAGCCGTTAGGCCAGGTGGGGGGTGAGGCTCACCTCGGTTGGGGGCGTGCGGACTGGCGGCCGGCCCGGAGGGGCCTTGGCCAGGGCCTCGAAGAGATAGGGCTTCGAGAGCTCGATCATGTCTAGACTCGGGTCGAGCTGCTTTCCGAGGCCCTCTGCAACCAGCATCGACACGTTGACCACCGTGAAGACGGGATCGATCTTCACCCCGTGGCGCCGCAGGATGTTCATGATGCCTGAGACCACCTCGGAGACCTCGACCTCGCCCAGGCTCTTGCCGGCAAAGCCCTGGAAGAACTCGTGCACCTCTCGCTCGTACTCGGCGTAGTCGCGCGTGCCCACGCTGGGCGCGTAGCAATAGAATAGGCGGGCCGCTTGCTTTCCGTCTTGTTGAGCGAGGGCCAGGTTGGTCTGCACCCAGGGGCGAATCATGTCCTTCGGGATCGTCGCCACCATCCCGAGGTCGAGCAGCACGACCTTGCTGTCGTCGGTCAGCATGACGTTGCCTGGATGCAGGTCGGCGTGCACGAAGCCGTCGCGGAAGATCATCTTGAGGACGGTCTCGCCGCCGAGCCGCGCGAGCTTCGCGCGATCGCCGCCCACCTTCTCGGGCTCGGTCGCCTTCACGCCCTTCACGAGCTCCATGGCGAGCACGCGCTCGGTGCACAGCTCCTCGATCAGCTCGGGCACGCGCACGTCGGGCCACTCGGCGAAGTTCTCACCGAAGCGACGGTTGTTTCGAGCCTCCGCGCGAAAATCGAGCTGACCGCGTAGCGAGGCGCCGAACTCGGCCACGGCGCCCGGCAACGACAGCAGATGCACGGATGGAATCAGGTCGAGCATGCGCGCGCCGAAGGCGAGGAGCGAGAGATCGCGATCGATCTGTGCACGCGCGAGGGGACGCTGCACCTTGATCGCGATCTCGCGTCCATCGCGGAGCCTGCCTCGATGCACGTGCGCGACGGAAGCGGCGGCGATCGGCTGCTCGTCGAGCTCGACGATGCGTTCTCTGAAGCTCGGCCCGAGCTCCTCCGAAAGCACCCGTGCGATGCCCGCGAAGGGCGCGGGCGCGACGTTGTCCTGCAGGCGCGAAAGCGCCTCGATGTAGCCCGGACGCAAGAGATCGGGGCGTGAGCCCAAGATCTGCCCGAACTTCACGTAGGTGGCGCCCAGATGCTGAAGCGTGTCGGCGAGCACCTCGCCACGCAGAAGCTCGATGTCGTGGGCGCTCGGCCCTCTGAGCTTCGCGCGTCGGACGCTGTAGACCGCGATGGCTACGAGGAACACGAAGAGGATGTACAGACCGCGCAGGAAGATCGACATCGGCAGGCACTTTTGCCCGAACCCCTGGGCGCACGCAAGCAAGGCAGATCACGCTTCGGGTGTCTGCACCGGTGAATGGGGTACGACCTCGAGGCTCAGGATGCGGTCGCCGACGATCAGCCGATCGACCACCTCCATGCCCGCGACGACCTCGCCCACGCGCGTGTAGCGGCCGTCGAGGTGCGGGGCATGGGAGTGCATGATGAAGAGCTGGCTGCTGCCGGTGTCGAGCCCGGCGTCGGCGATGCCCACCGCGCCGCGCGTGAAGCGCCCCCCGAAGCCCAGGGTGGAAGGCTCGGCGGGAAGGCTTACGCCCGGCGCGCCCCCAAAGCCCGTGCCCGTCGGGTCGCCGCCCTGGACGACGAAATCGGCCACCACACGGTGAAAGGGCAGCCCTGCATAGAAGCCCTCTTGCGACAGCGCCACGAGCGTCGCTACGGCAAATGGGGCCGTTTCGAGGTCGAGCCGCATGCGAAAGCGCCCCTTCGTGGTTTCGACGTCGAGCAGCAGCGTGCGTCCGAGCAGCGCGGCGACGTCGTGTGGGGGCGGCAGCGGGCTTCTGTGCGAGCGCTCGGCGTCAGGACGACCGAGGGCCACCAGGCAGGCTGTCGCGGCCGCTCGCAGGCTGCGGTTTGCGTGCTCGCTCGCGCGTGCGCACAGGGCGACGTGGGCCGCATCGTCTCGCTTGGAAAGCATGCTGAGCAGGGTGAGCGAGAGCTCGAGGTCCGGGCTGCCTCCGTCGAGCTCGCGCGCCGTGCGTGCTGCCACGGCCTCGAGCCAGGGGCTTTCCTTCGTGGTTCGGGGAGCGAGCGCTTCCGCCACTGCCCCGGCTTCGGCAACCTCGTCGGAGGCGAGGGCCCTGCCGAGCGCGTCGAGCGGCGGCTCCGGGACGGGGCCTCGTGCCAGCGCGATCGCGAGCGCAGCGCCCCGTACGCGTGGGTCCGCGTCGCTGAACGCGGCCTCGAGCGCTTGGGCGCCCGCCGCCTCGAGCGCGACCGCGAGCTGAAGATGTCGCGGCGGTGTGTCGTCGCCCTCGGCGGCGCACTGCTCGAGGGCCTCGCTCGGCCGATGCGCCGCGGCGCTCAGGCAACGCAGGCGTGCGAGGTTGATGCGTGCGGCGGCAGTGGAGCCCGAGAGCCTGGCCAGCTTGCGATCGAGGACGCCGAGCGCGCGATCGACCGCGCGTGCACGAGGCTTGCTTCGAAGCCCAGCCAGCGCTTCGAGCAGTGGAGCAAGCTCTGCTTCGGCGAGCCCCGTGCCAGGCCGCGAGAGTTGTTCGCCCTGTCGCTCGAGAAAGGCGCCGAGTCGCTCTGCGGCGCGGGGGCTTTGCTTCGGATGCAAGAGTCCGCGTACGGCTTGGACCTTCACCCGCGCATCCGGATCGTCGAGCGCGCTCGAGAAGGTCTTCAGGTCGAGCTCCTCGCGTCGCGCGAGGCCAGCGAGCGCGGTCGCGCGCACCTCGGCGTCGCGATGCTCGGCCAGCGCGCGTAGGCGAGCGGCGGCTTCGGCAGAGGCTTGGGGCTCGTGCTCTCGGCTGAGCGCGTAGGCGACGCCGAATGCGAGTGTGTCGGGCTCGAGCTCTGTCGCGCACAGGCGCTGCACGAGGGCGGGCGTGAGCGGGATCTGGCGCCGTCCGTAGAGGCCGAGGGCCAGCGCCGCCTGGGCGCGCGTCTCGGGATCGGGGTTCTGGAGCGCGGCCTCGAGCGTGGCGAGCGAGCGCTGGGTACCGATGCGCCCCAGGGTATCGAGGGCCACCCGTGAAAGCTCGGGGCTCGCCCCGGCAGCGAAGAGTGCAGAAACGTCGTCCTCGACCCGCGCATCGCCCGCGATGGCGAGGCCGCTCAAGATCGCGAGTGCGAGCTCGGGCGAAGCATTCATGAGCGTGGCCCTGAGCGCGCTGACGGCATCGTCGCCCCCGCTTCGTCCAAGGCCTCGTGCTGAAAGGCGCCGCTCCTCGCCCGAGCCAGAACGAAGCAGCTCGACGAGGGTCAGAACGCCCGCTTCACGACGCGCTTCGGCGTCGGCCACGGCTACGAGCGGAGGCGGCCTCACGGCTTTCGGAGTCGGCGCCGTGGTGACAGGAGTCGAGCGCGGTCGAGGCGCTTGCTGTGGGACGCAGCTCGTGCCGAGCAGGAGCAGGAGCAGGGATGGGATCAGGGGTCGATGCACCCGCAGACCATACCCCAGCGCGCGTCGCGTCAGCGGTTCAGGTGTCTGCGTTGTGGCTTGTGCTCGAAGTAACGGCGCGCATCCGCGTAGCCGCGCTCGTGCCAGGCGCGTCGCTCAGCGTCGCTCAGGGGCGCGAGGCGCATGCTCCACGGCAGGTGGGCGCTCGGCCGAATGTGCAGCGTGCGCGTGCGCGGCAAGAGCACCGAGTTGAAGTCGAACACGCCGATGCGGATCGTGCGATACCCGGGCCGGTTGTCGTCGATCACGTTGGCCACGATGCCGCCATCCAGAAACAGGCGGCGATCGAGGTGGTGGGCGCGGTAGGCGATCGGCACCGCGTGACCCGGGATCGACATGCTGGCGACGAGCGCGTCGAGCAGGGCTCCGCGCGTCGGAAATTGCGAGATCACGCGCTTGCGCAGCGAGGGCAGCTCGGTGAGCACCACGCACAGCTTGCCGCTCGCGCGCTCGTGGGCGTCGTCGGGCAGCACCTTTGCAAACACCTCGAAGCTCTCGCGCACACGTCGCGGGTTGAGGTAGGGGCCCACGCCCGCGTCGGCGTGGGCATCGTTCGCGCGCATGGCGGCAAACAGCCCCACGTGGGTGATGCTGACGTCGCAGGCAAGCAGGGCCGCGGGCACGTTGCCGGAGGACACGCCATACAGCCGCGCATCGTCGGCGATCAGGCCGTGGTCTTGGATGTAGGAGGCGACGCCTGCGTGGTAGGGCCAGGCGTACAGGCCGCCACCAAAGGCGAATGAAGTCTTGGACAGGGGAGCACGCAACGCTTCGCTCGACACGTGCCGAGCCTACCACGCGCTCATTCGGCCACGTGACGCGACTGCGTGTGCGTCGACACGAAGTCCCTGCGCCACAGCTCGTGGGACAATAGCCGGCCGATGAGGAAGGTGGTGGCGCCGCTGCCTTGCTCCGCGAAGCAGTCGTCGAGCACGGCCTCGACCGCGCTGCGTCCGAGCAGCTGTACGCTTTCGCTGTTCGCGCTCGAGATCACGTCGCGCGCAAACGCCGAGATCGTCGGCTGCGAGCGACACCAGGCGCGATAATGAATCACCGAGGTCATGCGGCGCTCGGGGAGCCCGAGCACGCGCCTTGCGAGCTGGTCTGCGGCCACCTTGGCGTAGCGAAACGTGTGCCGGGTGAGGCTCGCGTCGGCCCGCATGCCTGTGCGCTCGTAGGGAATGCTCGCGACGGCAGGAGAAAGACGCCTGAGCACGCGCGCGAGGGCCACCTTTTCCTTGCTGCGGTGCAAGGGCCTGAGGCTGCGTACGACCTTCGTCACGCGCGGATCGAAGAACGGATGACGCACCTCGCAGAAGCCGCGCAACAGCACCGTGCCCATCATGTTGAAGCGCCTCACGCGATGGACGTGGTCCATGTAGTCCATGGCATCGAAGGGCGAGCTGCGCGATCCCTCGGGGATCGTCTCGCGCATGGCGTCCAGCGAGGCGAGCGCGCGTGGCAATGCGCCGGCGATGAACGGATTTTGCGCCAGCTTTGCGAAGGTGAGCCGTCCCGATGCGTCGACCATGGCGTCGGGGACGACTCGCAGGGGGTGGTGCTCGTGGGACGCACCACGGTTGAACCAACGCACGGCCAGCGCGTGGAAGAACTTGAAGTCGCCGTCGATGCAGCTCGTGCCGTCGAGCGCCACGGCCGCAGGATCGTCGAGCAGCTGGGCGACGCCCAGGATCTGGGAGTCCATCGGGTTGTACATCCCGTCGGTGAGGTGCACGGCCTCCTGCACCCAGCCGATCCAATCCGCGGGCGACACCTGCACGCTCTCGTTCGGCAGAGCCAGCGCGCGCGCCACGCTCGGGCCGATCTGCAGATCGGTGGAGTCGGCGTCACCCATCGTGTAGGTGCGCACGTCGCGACCGAAGCGCGCGGCCAGGGCGGCCACCATGCGTGAGTCGAGGCCGCCGCTCAGGGGGACCTCGAAGGTTTCGGAGGTGCCGATCAACTCTGCGCCCGCGTCGAGGAAGGCTTCGTAGAGCTGATTCGTCGCACCGTGCAGCGTCTGAGGGGTGCTCTCCGTGCGGCCGTAGACGAGCTCGACGTAGGGCTTCACTTGGACAACCCCGTCCCGGAACGTGAGCACAGACCCGGGCGGCACGAGCTCTATGCCCTGATACAGAGTGCGCTGCTGCGTCGGCATGCCCAGCAACAGAAAGTCAGCGAGCCCTTCGGGGTCCTCCGCGGGCAGCTCGGGCAGACCCGTCAGCACCGCGCGCATGCAGCTCGCAAACACGAGGGCGGTGCCCGTGCGCGCGTAGTAGATGGGCCTCAGACCGTACGGATCGGTGACGAGCGACAGCGTGCGCGAGTCGGCCTCGAAGATGGCCGCCGAAAACGCTCCGCGCAGCTGCTCGAACACCTCGGGCCCGCGCAGTGCGAGCCGTCGGTACAGGCGCTCCGCCTGCCCCGCGTCGGGTGTGGTGTCGCTCGCGTCGAGACCGAAGATCTCACCGTCGACGAGCGCGAAGCTGCCGTCGTTCGCGCGATGGGCATTCGCATCGGAGCGCGTGCGGGTCAGGGCGCCTGCGATCGCTGCGCAGCCCACGCTCTCGATGGCCTGCAATTCGAGCGATACGGACTTTCGTCCCATGACCGAGGCCATGTACCGCACGAGCGCGAGCGGGATCTGGGTGCGTTGAGGGTCTGCGTAGCCAGCGATGCCTGCCATGGGGCGCTCCTGCCTGCCAAAGGGGCCCCGCCGGGCTGGCCGCGGGTCAGCGTTTTCAGTGTATCCAACACTTTCGTGTACTGCGCAACCACGTCTCGGGAACCCCCAGCGCGTTCGTACCGTCTCGTACAACCCTCGCGATCAGCGCCAAGGCTCGAGTCGGACGGGGGTGAGCTTGTACTCGGGGCAGTCGGACAGGCGGTCGAGCACGTCGCCCGTCACGGCGTTGGCGGTGGTCTCGGGGAAGTGGAAGCTCAGAAACAGGACGCCTCGCGAGACCCGCTCGCTCAAGGTGGCGTGGGCCACGGCCGTGCCATGGGCGCTGACGACGCGCACCTTTTCGCCCTCGCCGATGCCGTGACGGCTCGCATCGTCGGGATGGATCTCGAACAGGTCGTGCGCGCGTAGGGCCGTGTTGTCGCTGCGACGGGTCATCGTCCCGTTGTTGTAGTGCTCGAGCACGCGGCCTGTGACGAGGAGCAGCGAGTCGGGCGTCTCGGCGCTGAGCGCGGGCGATGGGACGTAGGGCACGCAGGCAAAACGCGCGGGTTTTCCGTGGGCGAACTGCCACGTGTGAAGGCGCGCGGTGCCCTCGTGGGCGGCGTCGGTGACCGGCCACTGCAGACCGCTCGGGGTGTCGAGTCGCGCATAGGAGACGCCGGCGAAGGTCGGCGCCACGCGTGCGATCTCGTCCATGATCTCGTGGGGCCCGGCAAAGCTCTGCGGGTAGCCGGTGGCGGCCATCAGATCGAGCAGGATTTGCCAGTCGGGCTTGGCGCCATGCACGGGCTCGAGCACCTTGCGCACACGCTGAATGCGGCGCTCGCCGTTCGTGAACGTGCCGTCCTTTTCGAGGAAGCTCGCCGCAGGCAGCACCACGTGGGCGAGCTTCGCGGTCTCGCTGAGAAAGATGTCCTGCACGATCAAGAGCTCGAGCCGACCCAGGGTTTCGCGCACGCGTGTGGCATTGGGATCGGTCTGCACCAGATCCTCGCCGAGCACGTACAGGGCACGGATGTCGCCGCTTCGAATGGCATCGTAGATCTTGGGCAGCGTGCGCCCTTCGGCCGTGGGCAGCGCCCTTCGCCACACGTGCTCGAAGCGTGCGCGCACCTCAGGGTCGTTCGGATCGCCGTAGCCGGTCAGCAGGTCGGGCTGACAGCCCATGTCCGCCGCGCCTTGCACGTTGTTTTGGCCACGCAGCGGGTTGACGGCTGCACCGATGCGTCCGACCGCCGCCCGCAACAAGGCGAGGTTGCACAACACCATCACGGCTTCGGTGCCTTGGTAGTGCTCGGTGACGCCCAGGCCGTGCATGAGCAGGGGCCGCCTGGCCGAGCCGAGCAGGCGCGCTGCGCGACGCACGTCCACCGCGGGCACACACGTCCACTCCGCGGTGGCCTCGGGCTCCATCTCGCGCACGAACGCCTCGTACTCCCGGAACCCCTCGCTGCGCTCTTCGATGAACACGCGATCCACGAGCCCCTCGGCGATGAGCACGTGGGCCAGGGTGTGGAGCAAGAGCACGTTCGTGCCGGGCTTGGGCTGAAGGTGGACGTCGGCGAGGGCGGCGAGCTCCGTGCGCCTCGGGTCGATCACCACGAGCGGCGTGCCCGACAGCGCCGCCTGCTTTGCGCGCGCGCCGATGATGGGGTGGCTCTCGGTGGTGTTCGAGCCGGTGATCCACAAGAGATCTGCGTGCTCGATGTCGTCGATCGAGCCCGTGGCCGCGCCCGTGCCGAACACGCGACGCATGCCCGCGGCCGTGGGGGCGTGGCAGACGCGGGCACAGCAGTCGACGTCGTTCGTGCCGAGGCCCGCGCGCATCCACTTTTGCACGAGGTAGTTTTCTTCGTTCGTACAGCGCGAGGACGAGAGCCCCGCGACCTGTCCGCGCAGGCGCGTGAGCTCCGCGCCGATGTGACGCAGGGCCTCGTCCCAGGAAACCGGCACGAGCTCGCCTTGCTTGCGCAGGAGCGGCGTGGTCAGCCGCTCGGGGTGGCGCACGAAGCTGTGGGCGTAGCGTCCTTTGACGCACAGGTGTCCGCGGTTGACGGGTGCATCGGCCCGACCATCCACGTGCAGAATCGTGTCTTCGGCCGCGACCACCTCGAGCTGGCAGCCCACGCCGCAGTAGCCGCAGGTGGTGAGCACGCGTCGCCTGTCGCCCGCGGCGGTTCGCGGCAGCCTGTCGCGATCGAGGATGGCTCCGCTCGGGCAGGCCTCGACGCAGGCACCACACGACACGCAGCCCGCGTCGGACAGGGTGTCGCCGCCCCACGCGAGGTGAGTGCCCGGGCCGCGGCCCTGGAAGCCGTAGACGAACTGCCCCTGCACCTCGTCGCACACGCGTGTGCAGAGCCGACAGCGGATGCAGGCGTCGAGATCGAGCCGCAGGTACGGGTGGCGTTCTTCGCGGCCGCCGTGCCCGATGTGTCGCGCGTACCTGTCGCCCCGTGCACCCATGTCGGCGAGTAGCTCGCGC
>CAYNOM010000094.1:0-5519 GCA_964398415.1 uncultured Polyangiales bacterium
GAACGCCAAACCTCAGAAGGGCGCCGCCCGTCGCGATCACCCGAACATGGGGAGAAGCGTGCGAGTTGGACGTGGGCGGGCTCACAGAAAGCGTCCGGATTCCGTGTGGTGTCGGTCCGAGGTTCCGTGTTAGCCCCATAGGCCTGACCTTCGGGGTGCTCCCCGACTCGCTTGGATGTTCACCATGCCCTTCGACTTGCCCTCCCCCGAGCTCATCTGGGGCCTTCTGCCACGCATCGTGGGTGCCCTGTTCGTGCTCGCCCACGGCTCCTTGATCTCGCAGGTGACCTCCGTGCTCGGCTCGCGCGGCGTCGCCCCCATCACGCCGCGTCTCGCGCGCATCCGCCGCGACTATCCGGGCGTGCGGCGTTTTTTCGATTACCCGACGCTGCTCTGGATCGACAGCAGCGACACCACGCTCAAGCTCATCCCCTGCGTAGGCGCGCTCGCCGGGACGGTCGCGATGTACGGCGGCGACGCGGGCTTCGTCGGGCTCGTCATCGCCTGGCTGCTATTTCTGTCGCTCGAGCCCGTGGGTCTCGTGTTTCCGTGGGATACGCTGTTGCTTGAGGCCGGCTTTCTCGCGCTGTTTCTGCCTCAAGCAAACGCCCTCCCCGACGTCACCGCCGCGGCTTTGCCCCTGCCCAGCGTGGCCTTCATGTGGCGCTTTCTGATCGCGCGCCTGATGTGGGGCTTTGCGAAGGTGAAGTTCATCGGCACCGAGCCCGGCGACGGCCTCTACCTACGCGGTTTCTTCGTATGGATGCCGATGCCCAATCCCCTGGGCTTTCTCGCGCACCACGCACCGCGCTGGTTTCTGTACGCGTCGCTCGGCTTCATGTTCGTGGCCGAGGTGATCATGCCGGGGCTTGCCCTGTTCGCGGGCCCGGCTCGTCTCGTCGGCTTCTTCGGGCTCGTCGGCTTGATGGTGGGCATTCAGCTCACGGGCAACTGGGGCTACTTCAACATCGGCTACGCGCTTCTGTGCGTGTGCCTGCTCGATACGCGCTCTTCGCTGCTCGAGCTGTTCGACGCACCGCTCGCGGCCCACGTCGCAACCCCAGAGACAGCCTTCGTCAACCTCGCGATGCTCGCGCTGTTTCTGTCGAGCCTCGTCTACTTCGCGCTCAACTCGTGGGTCACGCGCACCTGGTCCCAGTGGCCCTTCGACGACGTCACCTGGAATCGTCCCTGGGCACGCGTCCTCATCCGCGTCTTTCGCGCCCTGTCACCGTTTCGCCTGACGAACGGCTACGGCGTGTTTCCACCCCACTCGCCCGCCCCGATGCGCATCATCCCCGTGTTCGAGGGCTCGAACGATGGCGAAACTTGGAAGCCCTACGTCTATCGCTTCATGCCTACGCTGAAGACGAGCCCGCCCCCCGTGATCGCCCCGCACCATCCACGGCTCGATCAGGCCCTCTACTACGCCGCCAATGGCATGCACGACGGGAGCCTCTACGCGAGCCTCGTCGGTGATGGCAATCCCTACAACGGCTACTGTCGCTCTTCCTGGCTCGATCGACTCGGCCAGCGCCTGCTCGAAGGTGAGCCCGAGCTCACCTGCATGTTCGCGCACAACCCCTTTGCCGAGCGTCCACCCAAGCTCGTGCGCGTGAGCGCCATCGCGATGACGCCAAACCCCATCTCCCACCTGAAAGCGACTGGCGAGTGGTGGCATCAGCGGCGCCTCGGCACGCTCATCCCGGCTCGCGCGCTCGACGCTTCGTTGTGGGACGAGGGCGTGAGCTGCCCCGAGCTGTTTCATCCCGACTGGGTCGACTTCAAGCGCCGCGCGCCCGCGCTCGAGCGTGTGCTCGAGGCCTTCGCCGCGGGCACGAGCCCCAATCGCGCCGTGCTCGAGGCGGGCGAGATCAGCGAAACCGACGTGACGCGCTTCTGGATGGAGCTCGTGCCGCTGCTCGCCGATGAAGCGCGCGGCGACTTCACGCAGCTCGCCGAGAAGGCCGAGGTTCTGGCAGCACGTTTCACGCGCGCGGAGCTCTACACCATGGAGCGCGTGCTCGAGCGGCTGTGCTGGATCCTGCGCAAGCGACTCGAGCGGAACTTCTTCGCCGATGCCACGCCGAAGATCGCTGCCCGCACCAACTTCCGCTTTCACCTGCTCCTGCACACCTTGGTGCTCGACGGAGAAGCGAGCTACCTGCGCGCCCTCGACGACCCGCAGCTCGCCTGCGCGCGCCTCGAGAGCGCCACCGACGGCACCCTTCTGTGGGCCCTCGCCGCGCTTCGCTACGACGCCATGATGGCGCTCGTGTGCGCCTTCCGTTGGAGCGACATCGGCCTGCGGGGCCACGAGAAGAGCGTGCCCGGGCCCTTCGAGCACTATCCCTTCCTGAAAGACCAGGTGCCCCCGGGCGAGGAGTTCTGCCCACGCCCCGTGAAGCTGAAGAACGGCGAGTTCGAGATCCCGGGCTTTTACCCGCCACCCGTGAAAGGCGCGCCCGACGATCCAGCGACGCTTGCCCCGTCCGCCGACTCGCGCGCATGAGCCAGGCCGGACGCGGGGCCAGGCACCTCCCCGCGCAGCGTCGATCCTGTTGCGCCACAGTGTGAAACGTGTTCTACATTTGAAGAAACACGTTTCACGCGGGGCGCCCATGCAAACAGAGCTTTGCCGACAGTTCGGTATCGAGTTTCCGATCTTCGCCTTCAGCCACTGTCGTGACGTCGTGGCCGCCGTGAGCCGCGCAGGGGGTCTCGGCGTGCTGGGGGCGCTCTCGTTCACGCCGGAGGAGCTCGAGCGCGAGCTCGTCTGGATCGATGAGCACTCGGGTGGCAAGCCCTACGGCGTCGACGTGGTGATGCCAGAGAAGTACGTGGGCAAGGACGCGGGCCGACTGTCGACCGAAGATCTCAAGGCGCAGATCCCCGAGGCTCAGGCCCGCTGGCTCGAGGGCTTGCTCAGAAAGTATGGCGTGCCCGAGCTCAAGGACGGCGAGCCTGGGTTTCTGGAGCACCTCGGCTGGGACGACACCACCGGTCGCGCGCTCGTGGAGGTGGCCCTCGCGCATCCGCGCGTGAAGCTCATCGCGAACGCCCTCGGCACCCCCCCAGCAGACGTGATCGCGCGGGCGCACGCGGCCGGCGTGCGTGTGGGCGCGCTGGTCGGCAACGTGAAGCAGGCCCTGCGCCAAAAGGAAGCCGGCGTCGACGTGATCATCGCGTCCGGCTACGAAGCGGGCGGGCACACGGGAGAGATCACCACGATGGTGCTCGTGCCCCAGGTGGTCGACGCGGTCGCGCCGCTGCCGGTGTTGGCTGCGGGGGGCATCGGCGGAGGACGCCAAATGGCGGCCGCGCTGATGTTGGGGGCCCAAGGAGTGTGGACGGGCTCGATCTGGCTCACCACGCAGGAGTCCGAGCTCAACCCGCAGCTCGTCGACAAGTTGATCACGGCGCGCTCCGACGACACGGTGCGCTCGCGCTGCCTGAGCGGCAAGCCCGCACGGCAGCTCGTCACGGCCTACACGAAGGCGTGGGACTCACCCGAGTGTCCCGGTACGCTGCCGATGCCGCTGCAGGGCCTGCTCTGCGCCGAGGCCGAGCATCGCATCCGAAGGCACGCGAATGCAGGCCACGTCGACTTGCTCGGCACGCCCGTGGGACAGGTGGTGGGTCAGATGAACCAGGTGCGCTCCGCCGCAAGCGTCGTACACGGCATGGTAGAGGAGTGTCTGACCCAGCTCGAGCTCGCGCAACGTTTGCTCCCGAATGTGAGCTGAGCCCGCAAGCAGAGAGGCACTCCCTCACCTCGTTGCAGGCTACCCCACGACGAGAGGCGTCCCGGGCCGAGCTTTCTTCGCAGCCATTGATCGAAAGGCCAGGGTGGGTTGTGATCGAGCTAGGGCAGCGAGTGGCCCAACTGAACCATGAAGCGCAATACCGAAAGCCCATCGGTCGAGACGAACCCGTATAGCGTGCTCAAGCTGAGCGTGACGCGGCTCTTGCACGTGCGGGAAGTGCAGTCGACGGGTGGTGGGCACTTCGCGCAGGTCGCGCGCGAGCTCGGCTACACGCGCAAGCAGCGCGACCAGTTCGACGACATGGTGGAGGCGCTCGACGAGCGCGAGCTGGCCCTCGCCGAGCAGCTGCGGCGAAAGCGCAGCGACGCCCTCGTGGAGCGCTTGAAACGAGCCCGCGAGCGCCTCGGCGTGGGCTCCGGATCCGTGCCTCCGCTCGTCGCGGCAGAGCCCCGCGCGAGCACGGTCCCGAGCCACTGACTCAAGCGAGATCGAGCAGGTACTGGCGCATCAGCCTGCGAAACTCGCGCTGCGCGTCGTCGACCGAGCACCCGAGCGAATGCAGCTCCCCGTCGGCAATGGCGTCGCACACGCGCTCGAACATCATGGCGTGGATCGCGTCAGTCTCGAGGTTGCGCGTGGGTGATCCCTGGCGTGAGCGCAGAAGGCTCATCTTCTCGAGCTGCTCGCGGCGCAGGGCTTGGGTGAGCTCGCGCAGCTCGTCGTCGTAGGTGATGAGCGCGCGCAGGTTGCCGCGAAACACGCGCCAGCGGCGGTGATGCTCGATCAGGGCGTCGGCAGCGCGGTCGATGCTCTCGCCGGGCGACTGGCCGGGTGCCACCTGGGACTCGATGCTCGTCCACTCCTCGGCAACCCACTCGCGATAGGCGGCGATGAAGATCTCGCGCTTGTCTTTGAAGTGGCGATAAAACGTGCCCGTGGAGTAGCCCGCGGCCTTGGCGATCTGGTTCGAGTCGGTCTCCCAGTAGGGCACCTGATTGAAGATCTGCGCGGCGGTGTGGATCAGTCGCGCCCGGGTTTGCTCGGGCGAGCCGCGACGCGGCCTCGGCCCTTCGGGCACATCGGAAGGAGAGAAACGCGTCTGAGACGCGGTCGGGTCGTGCTCTGCGTCCGCCATGGTGATTCCGACTCGAGGGCCCGGGCACGAGGCTCGTCAGCCCGTTCCGTGTCGCGGTACTTACTATGGGTGGCTCAGGGCGTCGAGCAGGGGTCCCGGGTCGCTCGCCGTGCGCAAGAGCAGCGCGTGGCCCGGCCGCGCAAACCCCGTGCGCGTGGCGTGGTCGAGAAACGTGAGCAAGGGATCGTAGTAGCCACGCACGTTCAACACGCCTATCGGCTTCGTATGAAATTCGAGCTGCGCCCAGGCGCTCATCTCGAACAGCTCCTCGAGCGTGCCCCAACCGCCAGGCATGGCGACGAAGCCATCGGACAGGTGCGACATGATCGACTTTCTCGCGTGCATGCTCTCGACGACGATCAGCTCATTCAAGCCCTCGTGCGCCGTCTCGTCTCGGTAGAGCTTCTCGGGGATGACGCCGATGACGTGTCCTCCGGCGCCGAGCACGGCATCGGCCAAAGCGCCCATCAAGCCAATGCGCCCGCCACCGTACACGAGCGAGATCTTGCGCGTAGCGAGCTCGCGTCCCAACTCGCACGCGGCAGCTGCGTAGACGGGGTCATCTCCGAGCGCGGCGCCACAATACACGCACAAGCGTCGAAACGTTCTCATGCCCC
>CAYNOM010000094.1:5619-14030 GCA_964398415.1 uncultured Polyangiales bacterium
TAGTGTTAAGTGCCACAGCTTGCGAGCGCCGTGTCGCAGGTCCCCTCGCGCAGTGCGGGTTCCATGCACAGAAAGAACGCGTCGTAGAGCGCTCCGCACATCGTCCTCACGCAGCCTTGATCGCCCATGCAGTCGCGCACGCAGCCCTGCACCGCGAGGCCTTCAGTCGGGCAATGGCCCGGCGCACAGCGCGCGATGCCGGGGCTCGTGCAGGCGATGCACTCGGGCGTTTGAGCGCTGCAGCCGCGCAGGCACCCCGCGTCGTTCTCGGCACAAGCGTCGATGCAGGCGTGATAGGTCGGGCAGGTCTCCTCGAGCGTCGGGCCCGCAAAGGGCGTTCTCACCTCGAGGTAGTTGAGACACATCTCGTCGCTCGTGCCCTCCCCCCAACGCACGATGCCGTCGCCCTTCGCGTTGTCGTAGACACAGGTGAGCTTGAAGCTGTCGCCGCGCTTCGCCTCCAAGAAAGCCGACTCTGAAAAGCGATAGCCCTGCTGCCAGTGGAAGTCCCAGGCGGGGATGTCGATCACGCACTGCTCTTCGCCCCCCGACTCGAACGAGACCGAGATGCGCTTTCCGAGCTGGTGCATGTGGGGCAGCACGCCGACGATGGTGCCC
Organism: uncultured Polyangiales bacterium; assembly: GCA_964398415.1. Lineage (GTDB taxonomy): Bacteria > Myxococcota_A > Polyangia > Polyangiales > DASUME01 > DASUME01. The sequence goes on from CAYNOM010000094.1 coordinate 6,238, forward strand.
TCGAGCGGCGCAGAGAAGGTCTTCGTCTGCACGACGTCGTCCTCGAGCGGAATCACGATCTCGGTGTTGGCGAGCGGCACGGTGGTGATGCGGTACTCCGGCTTTTCGCCGTCCTTCATCAGCCAGAGCTTGGCGCGCGTGCGGTCGGCTTCGATCGTGTCGCGGGTGACGTGATCGTTGTTGTAGTGCACCTGCATGATGATCTGGCTCTGCGCAGGCAGCACGCGCGCGGACCCCTCAGGCGTCACGTTCGGCACCTGCCCCGGCACCCAGCCGCCGATGTTCGCCGCCGACACCTTCGGGCTTCCGTAGCAGGTGTAACCTGGCCCCGCTTCGGCTGCGTCGAGCTCGGCGGCAGCTCGCACCGCCGCAGCATCCGCGGAAAACAGGATCACGTGGTGCACCTGATCGATGGCGTCGGGCTCGACGGTCGTGGCGATGAGATAGCTCTCCTCCTCGAACACCTGCGGCAGGATGAAGCAGCGATAATCATCCGACACATCGGCACGCGGCGTGTACGCGTCGACGCCCTGCACGACGAGCGTCGGCTCGGAAAGAGACAGGCGGTCGATCACGGGTGCGACGTAGTCCGCGACCTGCCCCACGGCGAACGCCGCGTCACGCCACCCGGTGAAGACCGCGATCTCCGCGTCCGACAAGCGACGTGAAGGATCGATGTCCCGGCAGCCCTCGGCCGGCATCCACGGTGGCATGGTGCGCGTCTCGACCGCGGACACGGCGAGGGACGCCCAAGCGGGTGCGCCGTCCTGCCACTCACGCTCGTCGAAAGCCACCGAGAACGCGCCGATGCCGCCCTCGGTGTGACAGCCAGAGCAATGCAGCTCGAGCAGCGGGCGCACATCGCGGTGGTAGGTCACCCGCGCCTGCGTCCCAGATGTCCCCTCGGCACCGCGGGGCCCCTCATCCCCACCGCAGGAAAGGAGCGAAAGCGCGACGACGACTAAACCCCAGTTGGACGAGTGCGGCATGTTCTTCGAGTACAGCACGTCCCGCAGCCACACGGGATGGCCTGCTTCGGGCTGTCGCTCGAGACTTGCGAAATTACGCGCCTTCCTTCGAGGGCGGATAGCTCGGACGCGTGGCGGGCGCGTTCATCACCTGCTGTGGGAACATGTCGGTCAAGTAGTGCAAGAGGTCGCGCATGGAGATCATGCCTCGCATGCCGCCGCTGACATCGACGACCGGGACGTGCCGATGATCGCCGAGCACCATCATGCGCAGGGCCTGGGCGACCACCGCATCGTCGTCCACCGTCTCGACCTGGGGTGTCATCACCTCGCCTACCGGCGTCGCGCGTGGATCGATGCCCCTGGCCACGACCCGCACCACCACGTCGCGCTCCGTGAAGATCCCGATCAGCTGGCCCTCGCCATCCACGATCAACGCCGCCCCCCGATGCTCGCTCGCCATCTGCTCGACCACCGTCTGCACCTTCGTTCGAGGGGACACGGTGAGCACCCCTGACTCCCCCACGTCGGACACCGTGGACTCGAACCAGCGCTCGAGGAAGGCCGCGGTCCGTCCGTCCGTCATGGTCCAATCCCTCAGATCGTCGGACAGCTCGCTCGTCGGTATCGGTTCCATGACCAGCCCTCCTTCTCGAGACCCGCTCTCTTTGTCAGAGTAGGCACTCAGCGAGAAGTGGCTAGGCGCGACCACAAACGGGGACGATCCCATCCGTCAGCGCATCGATCGTGGCCAGCGCGCCGAGACACAGCGCGAGATTCATGACGCCTGTGAAGCCGAGCTCGAGCCTCCCTGCACGCACGCTGCTGAGCACGACGCCGCACACGATGGGGAACACGAGCACCAGCGTCGACGCGCGCGCGGCCGTGCGGAGATCACCGTCCTGAGCCCGGCACAGAAGCAGCGCGACGACGACGTCGACGCCGATGATGATCGACGCGGCGCCGGGCACCAAGCTCTCGAATTGGGACAGCTTGTTCAGCACGTGAAGCGGGGAGAAGGCCGCGGGATTCCACAGCGCAAAGGGCAACGTGACGGCGCAGAACGAGACACAGATCAGCAGCGTGCCCCACAGCGCAGCGCGCGTGCCGTGACGCGCCCGATGGGCCGCGATGAACAGCGGTAGGATGGGCAGAAAGCTCGGACGCGACGACAGCGCAAGCCCGAGCGGGAGGGCCCACAGCAGCCGAGCGCGCGCGCCTCCCTCGACCAACCACAAGCCACAGGCAAGCGCCACGAAGGCACCGTTCGCAAGATAATCGGAGCCCACACAGAGCCCGTGCTGCACGCCCGGCGCCGAGACGAACAACAGCATCAGCAAAAAGCCCATCCGGGCATCGCGCGTCCAGCGCGCCACCGCGAGACCAAACAGACCGAGCCAGAACACGCTCTGAAGCTCGATGTGCCCTAGCAGGACGAAGGGCATCGCGAGCAGCACCGAGCCCGGCATCGGACTGAGCGGATTGCCGAGGTAGGTGCGCGCCGCGTAGGGATAACGTCCCTCGAGGAGCTCGCGCACCGCGACGATGAGCGCGTCGTCGCTGTCGCTGCCTGGGCCAAAGCGCCCGGAGGAAGCCATCGCGTAGCCGAGCTCGACCGCGACGATCACGACGCCGAGCAAAAGCACGGAAATCCAAGCAGTGTGACCGTGAAGTCGCGCCGAGATCTCGCGGAAACGTCGAGTGCGCAGCACGAAAGCCGCGCAGACGATGATCGACAGCGTGGCGAGCGCACCCCAGCCGGCGCCGAAGAGCTTGCCGAGGGTCAAGGCCGAGGAGCCATACACGACCGCGGCGAGGCCGAGATGACGAAAGGAAGGGCTCATGCTTTTCGCGTCTCACGCGCTCGGGGTTCCCAGAGCTCGCGCGCAAGCGTACACGAACCGTGCGGAACGTGCGTTGGCCTACGCGCGCGGTCATTCCGCTTTCCCAACGCATGCGCTCTCGGCGAGAATTTCGATCGGGGGAACAGGGCGTTCGCGGCGCGCCTGGGTGAAAGCCGGAGCTCGTTTCAGCATGAAGCCCAATGCAGTACACAGCGGCCGTCACATCCTGGACCGCGCGCGCGATCTGCTCGAGCGCGCGCAGAAGGGGACGCGCATGCTGCGCGAATACATGGAGATCGTGGGCAATGGCGGAAGGCCATTCGAGCCCCTCACGTACGACTTCGACTCCCTCGACAACCGCGACCCGGCGGCGATCGCGCGGGTGTTGTCGAGCATCGCCGAGCCCATGGAGCGCTACTTCGACGCCGAGGTGCGGGGACTCGAACGCATCCCCGAGGGCGGCACGCTCTACGTCGGCAATCACAGCGGCGGCGCCTTTTCACCCGAGGTGTTCTTGTTCGGTGCAGCGATGTACAGACGAAACGGCCTGCGCGGCCTGCCCTACGGCCTCGCGCACGAAAGCGTGGCGAAGGTTGCGCCGGCCGGTCGACTGCTGATTCCGGTGGGTGCCGTGCGTGCATGTCACGAGAACGCCGCGCGCATCTTCGAGCGAGGGCATAGCGTGCTCGTGTATCCGGGCGGCGATGAGGACGCCTTCAGACCGACGCGCAAGCGCGACCGGATCGTCTTCGCCGGGCGCCGTGGTTACGTGCGACTCGCGCTGCGCCACGGTGTGCCGATCACGCCCGTGGTGACGGCCGGTGCCCACGACGTGTTCGTCGTACTGACGGACGGTCGCTGGCTTTCAGAGCGACTCCCTCTGTCGAAGAGCACACGCTTCAAGGTGTTTCCGATCGTCGCGAGTCTGCCTTGGGGGCTGAGCGTCGGGCTGCCCTTGCCCTTCATCCCACTGCCCGCTCGGGTGCGCATCGAAGTGCTGGAGCCCATCCGGTTCGAGCGCAGCGGCGAGACGGCGGCGCTCGATGTGGGCTACGTCGAGAGCTGCCACGCCAGAGTAGAACGAACGATGCAGCGCGCGCTCTCGCGCCTCGCACGCGGTCTGCGCGGCACCCAGCTCGAGCAAGCCGAGCTCGGCGCCGTGGAGCCAGACAACGATCAACTCACAACGGCGCACCGCGACGTGGCTTGAGCAGCCCGGGGAGCATACAGCGCGAGCGCGTTTCGTCGTCGTTTGTGCTTGCTCTCACGGAAACGCCGGAAATTCTTCCTACCCAACGGGAGGTTTTTTGGCACCCTACCGATAGGCATACGCGCCCCCTGGCCGCGCGCGTGACGAGGAGTTTGTTGGGTATGCGCAATCAACCGATCACCATCGCGATGCTCATGGGTATGTCGATGTGGGCCTGCGGCGGAGACGACGCTGGCGACGACCAGGTCGACACGGAGCAGCCCTCCACCCACGAAGACGCGGGCTCCACGCCTGTCGTCGATGCGGGTGGCGGGATGACGCCGAAGCCCCCGCGCACCTGCGACGACCCCGACACGCCCGGCAACGACTGCCCTGACGCAGTGGGCTGTCGCGAGGCGCTCGAATGCGGCCTCGACACCCAGAGCTGCTGTGTGCCCGGTTTCAGAATCAACCGCGTCGTGTGCGAAGACGACCTCTCCTGCGAAGAGGGCAGCCGCGCGAGCTGCGACGGCCCCGAAGACTGCGACGGGCGCGTCTGCTGTGTCGACATCATCGCCGGCAAGACCGAGTGCGCAGACAGCTGCGACGGCACGGTCCTATGCCACACCACGTCAGACTGCGCGAGCGGACAAGAGTGTGCCCGGGGCACGTCCTTCACCTGGTGGGGCGTCTGCCGCTGACGAGCATTCCATCGATATGCCCATTTGGGGCATGATCGAGCTACGTCATGCGTCAAAGCCTTCGCCCCGTGCTCGGGGAGCATCCGCCGATACCGCCCGGTGAAGGGCCCTTCCGCATCAAGGGCGTGGGTTATCTCGGTCACATGAAGTGGGTGGACCAGCATTTTCCAGGCGGCACCGACGGCTACCTGGCGGAGCTCTCGCCCGACATGCGCACCTTCTTCAGCCAAACGTTCTTGGCGATGAGCTTCTTCGATCTGATTCCGCTCGTGTGCGCAGGGCACGTGTGTGCACGGGTCTTGCGGATGCCGTTCTTCGAGTTCGTCTCGATGCGCTCACGTTTTCAGGCGGAGAGCGACCTGCGCGGCGTGTATCGAGCCGTGCTCAAGCTCGCAAGCCCGCGCCTCGTCGGCACACGCATCCCGACCCTCATGAACCAGTACTTCGACTTCGGCGAGAGCCACGTGCAGGAAGGCGAAGCCCACCGTGTGTCCTTCTCGCTGACGGGCATCCCGGCGATGTTCGGCGAGTGGGTGCACGCGGCCTACGATGGCTTCACGTTCGTGATCGTGAAGGCCACCGGTGGCGTCGCGCCAAATCTGGAAGCGCAGATCGAGCCCGCATCCATGGTCAAGGGCTACAGCGGCTGCACGCTACGCATGACGTGTCAGTGGAGCTGAATCAGGGCTTGATCACGACACTGAAGCCGACCTTCCACTTGGCCTGCAGATAGGCCTCGACCTCTTCGCGCTCTGCCGCCGTGATCGTCCCGTTGTAGAGGATGATCTCGCCGATGTCGCCCTGGAGCCGCTCGAGGGAGGCGGTGCGGCTGCCGACGATCAGATCGACGCTCTCGGCGAACGCGGTCTGCGTCGTGACCGCCGTGACCTCGCTGCTGCCGCCACGCAGGATCTGGCTGATACCTGCCCCGTTGCCGCGGCGCTCGGCCGTGATGATCTGAAAGGGTTGAATGAGCCCCGCGGTCGGATAGCCATCGGCCGTCAGCGAGCCCGCAGTCCCCGTAGCTGCGAAGGGCGATCGGTGCAGATACTGAACCTGCGCGGCATTGCTGCGCGACCGCACGAACAAGCCATGGTGGGTCGCATTCGCATTGCTCACGCCGCCGACGATGCCCTGATCGCCCTTGCTCTTCGAGGGTCGCGCCGCGATGAACAGGCTGTAGCTCGCTTGGTCGAGCACGAGGTCTTCGATCTTGAGGAAGTCGTCCGTGCCATCGAAGCGCACGAAAGTGACGCCTCCCGCCGTGACGAGCGTCGGCGCAGAATCCGGTGTCGGCTGGCCCGCGATGGGCGCGGGTGAGCCAGCGCGCGAGCGCCACAAGTACACTGCCTCGCCGACGGCCGCGTTGATGTCGGCCGTAGAGGTCGCGTCGAGCCACAGCGCGAGCTCATCGTTCTGCACTGGCAACTCCAGCACGCATGCGCCCTTCTTCATGAGGTAGCCGAGCGCGCAGACATCGCATGCATCCCCCGCAAAGCCCTTGTCGCACTTGCAGCTCGCCTCGACGCCATCGAAGGAGCACGTCCCGTTGCCGCAGTCGGTGCTGACACAGGCGTCCGCGATACAGCCGCCCGACGGGCCAGCCTGATAGTCCGCGGCGCACTGGTCGCACGCTGCGCCCTCGTATCCGGTGTCGCAGGTGTTGCAGGAATCGCCGGCCCACCCGACATCGCACGCGCACAGCGCAGCGTCGTCGCTCACCTCGCAGGTGCCGTGAATCCCGCACTCGACGCCTGCACACGGATCTGCGATGCAGCTGCCCTCGCGCAGGGTGGACGCGACATAGCCGTCGGAGCAAGTGCCGCAGCCATCGCCTTCATGCCCGGTGGCGCAAGCGTCGCACGCATCTCCCGTGTACCCGACATCGCACACGCACAAGGTCGAGCCCGTCGTGTCGTTGCAGGAGCCAGCCCCACACTCGACCGACTCGCTGCACGCGGCCGCACACGCGCCGTCGCCATCGTTGTCTTGCTGCCCTTGCATGCAGGCGGTCGGGTCGTCGGATACCCCGCCATCCTTCTTTGCATCGGACTGATTGTCGTCGTTGCCGCCGGAAGTCGTGCCGGCATCGGCGCCCTCGCCTCCAGGGCTGTCGCCGCCCTTCTTGCCGCCTGAGTCACCACCGCAGGCAGCGAGCAAGAGCGCGAGCCCCACGCACGAAGACGACCTTGCCATCCACTTCGACTCCATCTGCGTACACCTCCAAGCGAGACGCCGTGTCTCGTCGAGAAAAGGGTACGGCCCTTCGGCGCTGCGATTCCTTGGTGGGGGATGGGCAATTCCCCAGCGGCTTTCGATCACGTTGGGGAATTGCCCACGGGAGCGCCCCTCTCGGAGCCGACGTCTTCTGACTCCCCAAGTGTGCGTCCGTTCGGATAATCTGCGCGCATGGCGCAAGCGTGGGGGAACGACGGGCAGCCGGTGCACTACCGCGTTGTCGGGGACGAGGCCGGCTATCCAGTCGTGCTCTTGCAGGGACTGGGGCTCGCGGGTGACTTCTGGGTAGACGTGCCCGAACGGCTCGCATCGCTCGCGAGCGGGCCCTATCGGGTGTGCGTGGTGGACAACCGCGGAGTCGGTGCGTCGCGCTTGCGCCGCAGGCGTCCCTTCGCCATCGCGCGCATGGCCGACGACGTGGCGGCGGTCCTCGATGCCGAGAACATTGAGCGGGCCATCGTCGCCGGAATCTCCCTGGGCGGCATGATCGCGCAGCACGTGGCGCTGCGTCATCCGGAGCGCGTGGCTGGACTTGTGCTGATGGCCACCACGGGAGGGGGCCGTCGGCTGCGCTTGCCGGGGCCCTTGTCCCTGGCGCGCCTCGTCTCGGTGCCCTTCGGCGACTTGCGTGGGCGACGCCCCAACGTCGACGCGTTCGCCCGGCTCGTGCTGCCGGCGAGTGAGCTGGGGCGTGCTCGAGAGCACATGCGCGACCTCATGCCGGCCTTCCACGCGCACGAGGTGAGCCTGCCTGCATTCTTTGCCCAACTCGGGGCCGTGCTCGACCACCTCCGCGGGGCGGACGTTGCCAAGATTCGCTGCCCGACCTTCGTGATGGCCGCCGAGGTGCTCG
>CAYNOM010000095.1:0-13972 GCA_964398415.1 uncultured Polyangiales bacterium
ACGTCCGCGCGTTCGCTCTCGAGTGCCCGCCTCAGAGGCTCCGAGCGCACATCGATGCAAAAGACCGCCTGCACCGCGGAGGGCGCTCGAACAACCTGAGACGCGTCGCGCCGAAGCAGGTCCTGGGTGAGGCGCTCCTGATAAGCAAGCTCGAGCGCGCGTTGCAGGAGCCAGTCATCAGCCTGGGCGGCGGCGGTCTGTCCGTCCACGGCCGGCCACGTCCGCATGGCGAGCTGCCAGCGCGTGGCCACGCTCGGGCCAGCGGTACGGAGGAGCAGCCACTCCCACGCGATGCGAATGGCCAACAGGTCGCGGATGCTGTCATCCGCGCCTCCGCGCAAGCGGGCCATCCAGTTGCGATAGGCGCAAACCGACGCCCACCCTTGCACGTCCAACAACAACCCGAACAGATAGGTCTCCGTTTGCTCGACAGCGACCCTCAGCTCGGCGAGCGCGAGGTGAATCATCGCTTCGGCTGTGGGCGGCAGGGTGCGCGCAAGCTCGGTGTAGCGGTCGAGGCCTACGAGGAGTGCCGGGCTCTCGTCGTGCGCGGCCATGGTACGAAAGGACTCGTACAGGCCCTGTCCGTGCGGCGGCGCGTTCTGCGCTTGGCCGTCGTCGAAGAACGACGCGCACAACTGGCTCATGCTGTGCGTCATGAGCTCGCGCAACGACATGCGGTGGACCAAGTCGCACTCGAGCTCGGCCACGTCGAGAAGCTGCAGGCGTCTCGGCGGAGCAGGCTCCTCGTCTTCCAAGACGCGAAGCAGGTGTGAAAGCGTGGTGGAAGATCCACTCAGCGCGATCGCACGCTGCAGATGTCGCTCTTCAAAGCATCCGTGACGAAACTGCTCCCGGAACCAAGCCCGGGGCATGAGGAGGCGAGTGCCGGACAGTGCCCCGCGCTCGGCCGACACCTCGGACAGCGGTCTGCCGATCTCGCTCCAGAACGGGTTGACCGCGATGAGACGGTCGAGGGGCCAGCTGGGAGCGATGCGCGCACACGCTTCGCGGATGGCGCGAGCGACCTCGCCGCGGGTTGTGTCTGCGTGGGCTTGGATGAGCTCAGCTTCAGTCATGTCTAAACCTCGCGGTTCGCGTTGGTAGAGAGCGCTTCTAGGAATCGATCACGCTCCGGCATGCGTGGCGGCCAGAGTCGAAACGTCCAGCGCGTGAAGAGCTCATCGAGATGAAAGCCGGCAAAGAGCCGCGGGCGCAGGACGCTTGCAAAGCGACCATGAGGGCGGGTGCGCAGCCACGTTTCGATCACGAACAGCGAGATCAGGCCCAGCACAGCCAACACACTCAGGTGAGCCCCAGCAGGTACGCTCGGCACGAGATGCTCGAAGAGCTGGTGGAACGTGGCGTACGCAACGAGCACGCTTGCCGCGCGGAGCCAGATCCCCGTCGACGGTAGGCTTGCTGCACTAGCGCGGGCCGACAACGAACCGAGAGAGGCGCAGAGGAGCAAGAAGAGCGGAAGCGCGTACACGAAGCCGGCCTCCGGCAGGCCGATGGCTTGCGGCACTGCGAAGGAAAGGGCCGCGAGCGCGGCGAGCGGGACGAGGGTCGCGAGCATCGTTCGCGCTGCCGAGGGAGTCGCGACTTCTGCGGCGAGCTGTCGCGTCCGAAAGTGCTCCACCGTGCTGCCCGAGCTCAAGAACGCGTGGGCCTTGTACAAGGAGTGCGCGACGAGATGCAGCAGCGCGAGGGAGTACGCGCCGAGTCCGATCTCCACGAGCATGAAGCCGAGCTGCGCACAGGTCGACCAAGCGAGCGCGACCTTGACGCTGACGCGCGTCGTCATGACGAGTGCTGCGAGCACGGCGGTCGACGTACCCACGGCCACGAGCAGCGCTTGCGCCACCGGGGCTTCGGAGAGCAGCGGGGACAGGCGTAGGAGCACGAGCCCTCCGATGTTCACCACGCCGGCGTGGAGCAAGGCAGAGACGGGCGTCGGCGCCTCCATGACCTGCGTCAACCAGCCATGAAAAGGCAACTGCGCGGAGCGCAGAATCACGGCGAGCACCAGGAGGACCATGGCGGCGTGCGCTTCCGTCGTCAGCTCGGGTCGTTCGGCCGCCCAGCCGAGCAGCGCGTCGAGTTGGAGGCTACCCGCCGTGAACCCGAAGAGCGCCAAGGCAGCGAAGACGCACACGTCGGCGAGCCGGCTCAGCAAGAACTTCTTGTGCGCGGCCACCAGCGCGCGGGGACGGTCACGGTAGAACGTCAGGAGTTGATGGAGCGAGAGGCTCGTCGCAAACCAAGCCACGGCGATGACGCCGAGGTGATTGCTGACCACCAGCGTGGTCACAGCCGAGAGCGTCAAGAGCAGCGCGCGTGCGTAGCTATCGCGGTTCGGCTCGGCCTCGAGATAGGTGCGTGAGAAGCGCACGATGACGAGGGCGATGCTGCAAACCAGGAGCAACATGATCATGGTGACGCCGTCGACGCGTACGAGCTCGAGCAACCTGGGACGGGTGTCGGACAGCGCTGGCTGCGCCGTCACGGCGTAGAGCACGCTCGCGCACAGCGCGGCCACCGCGCCCGTCGTCGCCACGAGGCTCGATCGTCGGAGGGCGGACTCTGCAGAGGCCCAAAGGGCCCCCAAGCCAAAGAAGACGGGAACGCTGACGGCGATCAGCGCGGTGAGCAGCGGCCCTTGCGTCGTTGCAGTCATGCCCGTGGTGTAGGAGGACCGAGGGCGCTTGAAAAAGACATAATAGTGACGCTATCGTTCTGCATTAGAGAACGATGCAACACCCCCTCAACTTCCACCACCTGCACTACTTCTGGAGTGTCGCGCGCGACGGCAACCTCACGCGCACCGCAGCGCGCCTGCACGTGTCCCAGTCGGCGCTCTCTTCGCAGATTCGCCAGCTCGAGGACGCGCTGGGACACGCGCTGTTTCGTCGCGAGTCGCGTCGCCTCTTGCTCACGGAGGCGGGACAGCTCTGTCTGGGTTACGCCGATCAGATCTTTGCCGCGGGCGGGGAGCTGATGGCGACCGTGAAGCACGGCAGAAAGCCCGAGGACCTCTTTCGCGTGGGCGCCGTCGCGACGCTCTCACGCAACTTTCAGGAGTCGTTCATCAAGCCTCTGCTCGGTCTGTCGGGGGTTCGGCTGAGGCTGCAGGCGGGGGGCCTCGACGATCTGCTCGAGCGCCTCGACAAGCACGACCTCGATCTCGTGCTCTCCAATCGTCCCGTGCAGAAATCGAGCGATCGCGTGTTTCGTTGCCGACGCATCGCGCGCCAGGAAGTGAGCATCGTCGGGCACCGTCGCACCAAGCGCTTTCGCTTTCCTGACGATCTGCAAGCGAGCAGCATGATCCTGCCTGGCCCCGACAACGAGATCCGCACCGAGTTCGACGCTCTCTGCGCGCAGCTCGAGATCGAAGTGCGCCCACTGGTCGAGGTCGACGACATGGCCACGATGCGCCTGCTCGCACGCGACACCAAAGCCTTGGCCCTCGTGCCTTCGGTCGTGGTGAGAGACGAGCTGCGCAACAAGGTTCTCTACGAGTACTGCGTCGTCCCTGGGCTGTACGAGAAATTCTACGCGATCACCGTCGACCGCCGCTTTCAGCATCCGCTCGTCAAGACCTTGCTCAAGCGCGACGAGGACGACCTCCTGGCGATGGACGCGTAGGCGCCGTGGATTGATGCCAACCTGCTTGCGAGGGCCGCGCCGACCCGGCCGTAGGCCTCGCGCGACCCGATCTGGGGTAGGATGGACGCCATGGTAGATGCGCCGTCGGAGGAGGAGGCGAAGACGCAAGCGCGGCCGCGTGGGCGACTCGCCGTCGGGTTATGGGCCGTCGTGGGGGGGTGTATCGGCGGCGCGCTCGTGACTTGGGCTGTGCACGACGCTGGGCCGAAGGCAGAGCCGGGCTCCGAGACGGTGGTCACGACCGTGCGCGAGGGCCCGAGCGTGATAGTGGCCATCCGGGCGCTATCCGTGCTCCAGACCTCGTCCTACCACATCGAGCGCGTCATCGACCTGCGCGACACCCAGACGAAGCTGTTTGGGCTCGTCAAGAGCCAAGACGCCATGTTGCTGGTCGCTGCGGGCGACGTCGTCGCAGGCCTCGACTTGGCGGAGATCCGCGACACAGACGTGACCCACGATCTCGCGCGCGGTGAGGCTCGCATCGTGCTGCCGCCCGTGCGGATCCTGTCGGCGCGGCTCGACAACGATCGCACCTACGTCCACTCGCGCACGACGGGAGCTTTGGCCGAGCGCGCCGAGTCACTCGAAACACGCGCGCGGCAGGAGGCCGAGCGCACCCTGCGCGACGCCGCCGTAGATGCGGGCATCCTCGCCCACGCGCGCGCGAGCGCGGTGCATACGCTCGAGTCGCTGCTGCGCTCACTCGGCTACTCGCACGTGAAGGTCGATTTCCGCGAGGAGTGATCGACGCGTTGCACGGGCGGCTCGAGAGCTGAGCGTCAGCTCTTCAGTGCTCTTCGAGCAGCCGGCCCATGTTGTCGAACTTGTCGTGGATGCCCACGCTGCGTAGCGCGTGCCAAACCGTCGCCACGTTGATCGGCAAGCATGGCTTTCCAAGGAACTTCTCGAGCGTCGGAAACAGGCCCGAGGTCGAGAGATTGGTGCCTACCTGAATGATGGCGTCCACGTCGTCGCCGTCGACCTCCTTCACCAACTGACACACCTTCGACTCGGGGGTGCGCGCGATGGCGTCGTGGGCGTTTTCGGCGCGCAGACCTACCACCTTCTTCACCTCGTAGCCCGACTCCTCGAAGAAGCGGATCACGTTCTTGTCCCCGATGGACTGGTAGGGCGTCAGCACGCTGACCTTGCGAATGCCGCCGTAGGCCTCGAGCGCGGCGATCACCGCGTTCGCGCCGGTGGTGAGCTTGATGTCGCCGATCTGATCCTGGATGCGCTTGATGAACTGATCGTTGCCCTCGATACCACCCCAGAAGGTCTCGGCGCTCATGCCCATCATGATGTGCTCGACGTTGCAGGTGAGCACATCGCGCAAGGCGAAGCCGATTTGCCCACGCAAGAGCTCGAGGAACTTGATGAAGTTCTCGTCGCTGCTCAGGTCGGGGTGCTCGATCCAAAAGCGCGCCGTGTGCCAGCTGACGCCGCGCGGGATGATGCGCTGACAGTCGTACTCGACCGAGGTGTTGGTCGAAGGAATGATGACGCCAATCCTGGCGCGATGACCGACGTAGTTCTCCAAGGCAGTCTCCCAGCTGGCTAGGCGCGAGGTGCGCGCGGCGTGTTGCAGCGCGCGTGTTGCAGTGTGCGTGCCACCTCTACGGAGCGGTATAACTGCGCGAGATCTGCGGTGCTCGAGCGCACAGTCCCGACGTTGGGAGCGCAAGGCGTGCGCGCAACACGCACTCGCTGCGCGCAGCCTTCTCTGCGAACGCACGCGTGCGCCAAATAAAAACCCCCTGCCGAGCCCTCGAGCTTTCGCTGTCTGGGCTCAGCAGGGGAGGTCCTGCTCGAATCGCGCTCTCTGACTTTGGGAGTGGGTGTATCTAACTCTGCGGCTCTTCGGGAATCTCACGCTTCGAGCAGGGCACTCTTCGCGGGCTGAGAGGAGAGCTTGCGCCCCGCCTCCGTGCACGCGTTGCCTCTATCGAATGCAGAATCCAGGCCAGAGCCGAGCTCGTCGTCGAGTTCACGTCGGAGCTGCTCTCGCCGGACGCGTCTCCGGCTGGGGCTCGTCCGTCTCGGTCCAGGCGTCGCGTGGTGCTCGCAGCAGATGCAGGGCCCAGTACCAGGGTACGCTGATAGGTCCCGCCAGCAGGAAGGCCGCGAGCCAGAGCGTGCGACTCGCAGAGCTATGTCTCGGGTTGTTCAGCACGAGACCGCCGTAAATCACCAGCAGAAAGAAGGCGAGCGAGATCCAAACTCCGATCGCCGTGACTCCTAGCGCAGAGCTCATGTCGAGCACGCCATTGGGCCAAATCGCCATGGACAGGACGAGCAGGACCAAGAGCAGCTCTTCGAAGAGGGTCAGCATGAGCAGACCCCAACGCATGCGGGGTGTGAAGACCTCGATAGAGAGCGACGGCCGAAGCTCGTCGTCCATCATCCGACGTCTCTCTTCTCGATTGAGTGCCATACCTATGAGATGCGCACAAACGGCCTCACTGAAAGTACGTAGCTACAGCGTAGGTCGAACCTTGCGCACGCCTGACTTCGACTTTCGCGAAGGACCCCTGCGCTCACTGCAAGTAAGATGGACTGAAGCCGTCGCGAGCGGATGGCGGGCGGGGGGGTTCGGGTGAGTGTACGATGTGAAACGATGGCGTGGCCGCTTGTCACACTCGAGCTCTCAGGCGTCGCGGATCGCGCACACAGCGAGAGCTTGATCGAGACCCTGTCGGCTCAGATCGCGCGCGGCCGCTGCGCCGTGGTGCTCGATAGCCGCAACGTGGAGCTCGCGGACCACATGACGGCCACGCACAACATCCAACGCGAGGCGCGCTGGCTCCGCAACAATCAAGCGCTGATCGCGAGCAATGTGCTGGCGTTCGCGCTGGTGCTCGATGGCGTGGCCGTGCGCTTTCTGTTCAGTAGCCTGCTGTCGATGGCCTCGCTGAAGACCCGCTGGCTGGCCACCACCCAACTCAGCGAAGCCGTGACGTTCTGTTCGCTGGCGCTGCAACAGGCCAGAGTGGCGTGACCCGTACTCCAGAGCGCCGGCGCACGAAACGCCACGTTTACCGTTGCAGCCAGCGCCCGTAGCCCCGATCCTGGAGACGTGATCGACCTACCGTTCACAAACCTGAGCTTTGGCCAGGTGCAAGTACAAGTGCAGGTGCGTCCGATCACCTCGGCGAGCTTTGCAGAGCATCTGGCCCAGGAGACGCTACGCATTCGACGCCTGCTCGCAAACCGCGAGTCGGCGGCTCCGCGCAAGGCGGTGGTCATCATCGACGCCTCGGTGGCCCTGATGCCACCCAGCGAGGCCCGCACGCAGCAGGCCGAATGGTTGAGGCAAAACGGGCACCTCGTACGCCTCGTCACGCATCAGCTCGGCTTCGTGCTGCCAACGCCGATCCTGCGCGGCTTCGTCACGGCCGTTTCCTATCTGGTGCCGCAACCTGTGCCGAACACGACCCACGGCTCGCTCGACGAGGCGGTCGCGTGGGCGATCCAAGAGGCCCAAAACATCGGCGGAGACATCGACCCGGAGCTGCTCCACGACGGCAGCTTCGCCGTCGAACGCGCGCGGGCCAAGGCCCTTGGCAGCATCGGCACCACAGCTGTGCGCACGCCGACCGCAGGCCGGCGCATCCGACCGAGCTGACGCGTGCCTGGCCGCTACGCCGCTTTGCGTGCGATGCGCGAATCGAGCAACGCGCTCTTCAACAGATAGGCCCGGGCGAGCTCGGGGTCTTGTGCCGCGGCGCGGATCTCCGCGTTGCGCCGCTCAGCCGCCTGCTCCTTGGCCACCAGATCGGTGTAGTTCTTGTCTGCGCTCGCTTGCACGCTCTCGACTGCGGCCTTGCGCCGCGCCTCGGAGTAGGCGTCGAGGGCCGAGTCGGGACCGCCCGCGAGCACGCTCATCAGCGCCTTCATCAACGCGTAAGCGTCGTGCACGCCGCTGTTCATGCCCATGCCGCCCGTGGGGTTGTTGAGATGGGCAGCATCGCCGGCGAGCAGCACGCGCCCCACGCGGAAGCTCTCGGCCACACGCTGGTGCACGCTGTACACGCCCGTCACCTTGATCTCGAACGGCACCTCTCGGCCGAGCAGACGCGTCATGCGCGCGCGCACGTTCGCCTCGTTCTTCGCCTCGGCCGGGTCGGCATCGTGATCGAGCCGAAACACGGTGCGCACGAGCTCCGGCAGTTGCATCGCGATCACCCACTCTTCGGGATCGTAGAGATACGCGCAGCCCGCGATGCCGGGGAAGTAGTCGCTCAGCCTGAGGTCGCTGCCAACGAGCAGGAACTGGTCCTGGTACGTCTTGCCGTGCAGAGACAGACCGAGCTGCTTTCTGATCGGGCTGTGGGCGCCGTCGCAGGCGACGAGATAGTCGCCCGCGAAGGTCTTGACGCCATCCTTGGTCTGCACATCGATCTCGGTGCCCCTATCGTTCTGACGGAACCCGATCGTGCGATGCCCCATGTGCAGCGTGCCCTTGCCCGTGGCCTCGAGCGCGGGCTTCAGAATGCGCGTGATGGTGTTCTGCGGGCACTGCAGGCGAAAGGGAAAGGCCGTGTCCTTCGCGATCAGCGCGTAGTCGAACTCGGCGATCTTCTTCTTGGCCGCGCGCTCCCAAAATTGCAGTCGATCGATCTTGTGGCCGCGCGCGATCACGGCGTTGGCTACCCCAAACTCCTGGAACATCTCGAGAGTAGAGGCGTGCACGGTGCTCGCGCGCATCTCGTCGCTGAGCTCGTCTTCCGCCTCGAACACGTGCACGTTCACGCCTTGCTTGGCGAGAGAAAGCCCGAGGAACAAGCCCACCGGCCCTGCGCCGGAGATCAAAATCGTACGCTCCATCTCACTTCACTCCGAACTGGGGCTGGCCTGCACCGAGCACGAGCATCTTGGCGACTTCGAGGCGGCCGCGCTCGGCCGGGAAGGCCTGCACGAGCCCCATGATCAGATCACGCACCGCACGCGCGACCGGGTTGTCGTTCATGGTGGCACTCGTGCCACCGCATTTGAGCGCACCGAGCCCGACGCGGAAGGCCGCCTCGGTGACCTCGCCCTTGCACATGCGCCACTGCGCGACGACGTCTTCCTTCGGCAACAGCGGAGGCTCGCTCGTCTCGAGCTCCATCTGCCTGCGCGTCCAGAGATAGGCCGTCTCGAGGTCGACGCGCATGCGACCGATCAGCTCTTGATGGAAGGGGCTCGAGCCGATGGGCTCGCCCGTGTCTTGGAATTTGTTCTTCGTGATGTGCGCGAGCGTGTGATCGAACACGGCCTGCGCACCGCCGAGGTAGGCAGAAGCCGCCGCGGCCTGATTGCCCACGAAGCTGCCACGGCTCATCTGCATCATGCGCGTGAAGGCGGAGGGGACGGTAAGCGCCTCACTCTCGGGGATGAAGACGTCGTCGAGGATCACACCGTGGGGCGCCCTCGCACCCATGCAGATCGCAACCCACTTCCCACGCCCGCGCACGCCCGCGGCATCGCGCGGCACGAAGAACAGCGCCATGCCCTCAGCCGTGTCGTAGCCCTCGAGCTTGGCCGCGACGAGATACTCGTCTGCCACGCCGGTGGCGCAGCCGAAGCTCTTCTCGCCCTTGAGGAGCCACCCGCCCTGCGTCTTTCTGGCCTCGGTCGAGATCGTGATCGCGGCCTTGGCATTCTTGTTGGTCTCGGAGGCGAAGTTGGCGAGCCACTTGCCCTCGCGCCCCATCTTGTGCAGCACCTTCTCGGCAAAGGCCTTCACCAGCGGGATCTCCTGCTGCGTGAAGAGCCCGGCCTCGATGGCCTCCAGGGCGAGCAGGCCGCGCGAGGCGCTCGAGCAGTGAAAGAAGAAGCTGAGCGTGGTCGACGGGCAAGCCTGCGCCATGGCGTAGGTGGCGCCCATCAGATCGCGAAGTCCGCCTCCCAGGCCGCCGTAGGCCTCCGGGATGATCAGGCCGAACAGCCCGGCCTCGCGGATCAACGCGACGTGCGACATCGGAAACTCGCCAGTGCGATCGGCCTCTGCCGCCTTCTCGCGCAAAGCCGGCAGGATGCGATCGACCCGCGCCGCGCGTGCGCGCTCGGCGTCGGTCATGCGCTCGACCAGGCGCTCGGCCGTGACTCGGTTCGGGGCGCTCATTGGGCAGCTCCGCGGTCCACGCCCCACAGCGCATCGACGAGCTGCCCGCCGAGGTCCTGTCCGAGCATCTCGAAGGCAAGGTCGTTGACCGGATCGCGACGCGCGATGGTCGAGCGCACGAAACGGTCGCGCTTGAGCAGCGCCTCGCGCTCCTCGAAGGGCACGGGCTCTGCCCTGTCGACGCAGGCGATCCAGTGATCCATGAGCTTGTGGGCGTGCTTGCCCAGCTCGTCGATCAAGCCGAGGTCCTTCTGATCGCCGGCGTAGCAGGTGTGCAGCGGCGACAGGCACACGCGCATGTACGAGCTCTGCGAGACGAAGTAGGTGAGGCGCGGATCGACGCGGTACTTGAGGAAGTCGCCGTTGAAGCCTTCGTAATAGCGATCGACGTAGTCGGGGTTCGTCCACAGGTCGACGCGCGGCGGCATGTCCATGAACGTGAACAAGCCGGGCACGGTGCCAAACACGATCGTGAGATGCGGCGCGCGCACCTGCGGCCCCAGCCAGATGTTGAGGTGCTGGTTCGTGAAGCCCTCTTCGGGGTTGCCCAGCCACGACCACATGATCCAGTCGATCTCGGGGCCGCTGAAGCCGTTCATCGACCCCTGATACTTCCCGTCGGGGCTCCGATAGCTCTTCCACTTGTCGCTCGCGGCGTGGGGCGTGAGCTCGAAGCGCGCCTTGAGCTTGTCGACGAGCGACGAGAGGATGCCCCAAGTTTTTTCGAAGACCTTGCTGTTATCGACGCCTTTGCCGGCGGCGTACATCTCCTGGATGGTCTTGGTGGTCGTGGCTTGTGCTTGCATCGTGATTCCTCGCGCCTGGGTAAGCGCCGTGGGGGCTCGTGGGAGTCAGCACGGCGAAGTCGTCTTGGCGCGGCACTTTGCAAGCGCGATGCCGCCATCCTACCGGCCGGTCTGGCAGCGAATTCGTAAGGAATCTCGTGAAGCCTGGCGGGGGCTGGGCGCCTTCGTGCGCACACCCTGCACTGAGGACGGTGGATCTGCGCAAGCGCTGCGCCCGACCTCGACCTACCTGACCCAAGACGTGCGAGCACAGACACGCGTGGCGCGAGCGTCGGACAAGTCCCACGCCAGGGCTATGGGTGATCCAGCATCACACCGATTTGTCGTGCAATCTCACTGACTTCTTCCAGCCACGCTGCGGAGCGTGGGACGATCCGGAGGATTTCAGGCAAAGGGAGGGGGACCCTTGGCTGCGCGCAAATTCGTTCTTTGTTCACTCATCATTGGGCTCACGATCGCAGGCTGCGGAGACGCGGGCGGCGAAGGCAAGGGTGACCCCGGCGGCGGCGATGCCGGTGGCCCCGGCGGTTCAATGAACGGCGGGGAAATGGACGGCGGGGGAGGCCCCGGCGGCACCATGGATGGCTCCCCAGGCGGCCACAACGGGGGCGATGGCGGAAACGGGGGCCATGGCGACGACGCCGGCACCGACTCAGGCCTGCCCATGACGAAGAGCCGGCCCAAGGTGCAGAGCGTCGCGCCTCCGTACAGCGTGGCGGAGGACAAGTACAAGTACGAGCCCAAGTCCGATCAGGGCGAGACACCTGCTTGGACCGTCAAGGAAGGCCCAGCGGGCATGACGGTCGACGAGGATCAGGTGGCCTGGACGCCGACCAAGGAACAGGCCGGCACCCACAAGGTCAAGCTCGAGGGCATGAGCAAGAACGGCGACAGCGTCCAGCAGGAGTACTACGTCACGGTCTCGGTCGCGGAGAAGAAGGCGCAGGGCACGGCCAGCGGGCATCAAGGGCGCACAGGTCAAGACGAAGCCGGGCGCAGTTGACGAGCCCGTCGACCTGACGGTGAGTGAGCTCGACAAGTCACCGCCCATGACCAACAAG
Source organism: uncultured Polyangiales bacterium (assembly GCA_964398415.1). Taxonomy (GTDB): domain Bacteria; phylum Myxococcota_A; class Polyangia; order Polyangiales; family DASUME01; genus DASUME01. Next base: position 11,646 of record CAYNOM010000095.1, read on the forward strand.
AGCGGCGACACGAAGGCCGTCCAATTCGGGCCGAGCGGTCAGGTGTTCAACCAGCCTGCCATGGTGGCGTTGCCCCTGGCCAACGACGTGGTGCTCGATCGCGATCGCATCGGCGCCTTTGTCTACAACAAGGGTGGCCGCTGGGACCGCGTGCGCGTGGTCAACGTCGACCTCGAAAACCGCCTCGTCTTCGCGCGCGCATCGCACTTCTCGGTGTACGCGGCGGCCCAGAACAAGCTCGACATGGGCGTGACCGTGGAGCGCATGCCGGCCTCAAGCAGCTGCGAAGGTAAGCTCGTGGCGCGCTCCGTCGTCAGCTCGCCGCTCTCCGAGGTGGAGAGCACCGCGGTCAACAACGCGTCGGCGCTGCAAGCGCTGATCGAAGGGGGTGCGAGCGATCTCGAGAAGCTGCTCAAGCACCCCGACTTCGAGGGCAGCCTGCGCTTCGTGCGCGTTGCGACCCTGCGCGACGAAGAGGATCAGCCGATCGAGCGGCGCATCGCGACCACCACGCTGTACGCGCCCGGTGATGGCAGCGCGATCGTGCGGCACACGCGCCCGTCCGGCGCCCTGGTTGGAGAGTTTGAGTTCACGAGCCTCGCAGACGAGCTCACGAGCATCACGCCGCACCTGACCGGTGTGGCGACGCACATGTTTTTCGACGCAGATCCGGCGGCGCCGATCAGCGCCTCCACACGCTGGCACATCGTGTACTTCGCGGACGATGTGGGGAGCGACGCGACCGACGTCGAAAACCTCGGCCTCGCAGCGGTGGACGTGGGCGCAGGCGCGCTCGGTTACCCCGACACGACAGGCAACTTCGATCGGGACTGCGATCGCCTTACGAACGGCTACGACGCGTTCGACGACAGCCTCGTCCCCACGCTCGTGATCTCGCCGGAGGACGTCGTCAATGCGTTCACGGGCGAGCAGGTCGCGCTGCGCGCGGAGGTCGTCGGCTCCCAATCAGCCCACACGCTCAACTGGAGTGTCACGGGGGGCATGGGCACGTTGGCCGTGGACGAACAGGATCCGCGGCGCCGCCTCTTCACGAGCAGCACCGCCGGCCAGAACGTGGTCACCGTCACCGACTCCGCCGATCCGAGCCTGAGCGCAGACTTCGTGATCAGCGTGACCGCACCACCCAAGCTCAACACCAAGGCCGTGTGCCGCCCCTCGACCCAAACCCTCACGGGTAAGGTGTCAGAAGCCATCGGCCTCAGCGCCACGGTGCAGGACGCCGAGTCGAGCGACGCCGCCATGGCCGGGTTCCCGGTGGTGTGGGGCCTCGTCGAGGGCGCAAAGCCGACCGCCGAAAATCCAACGGATGCACGCGTGCTCGTCGAGGACGGACAGCTCAGCGTGAGGTCGCGCGAAGCGCTGCTCAACGCGCTGTCGGCCAACGTGTATCGCGTGGGCTGCCGCGCGGACGACGGCACGGGCCTCGGGCCCATCGGTGAGGTGGAGCTCACGGTGCTCGAGGCGGACGACAATCGCTCGCCCGAGGACGCGATCCTGTCGCCCCCCTCGGCCACTCGCTTCGTGAACGGGAGCGTGGCGTTCGAAGCGAGCGCGATCGATCCGGATGGCGATGCGCTCACGTTCACCTGGTCTGCGAGCGGCGGCACGCTCGGCACGCCGGTGAGCGACGCGAGCTCGAGCAAGGTCACGCTCGACCTGAGCGCCGAGGGCATCTTCGAGGTCAGCGTGAGCATCGACGACGGCCACAACGCGCCCATCGCGTTGCGCGCGAAGGTGCAGGTCTACGCAAACCAAGCCCAGCTCATGGCCGTGGATGCGGACGGCGACGGCTATCCGGCCGGCACGGGCGCGGCGCTCGACTGCGACGATACGAACCCGAACATCCACCCCGCCGCCATCGATCGCTGCGGCAACGAGGTAGATGAAGACTGCAGCGGCACCCCGCGCAGCGCAGACTGCGACGAAGACGGCTTCAGCGTCGAGGACGGCGACTGCGACGACAGCGACCGCACGGTTCGCCCCGGAGCGCGCGAGCTGTGCGACGGCGTCGACAATGACTGCGACGAGGGCGTAGACGAAGACTTCTACGAAACGGCGCGCCTCGGCCAGACCTGCTCGGTGGGCATCGGTGCCTGCCAGAACGAGGGCGTGCGCGTGTGCGCCCCGAGCGGAGAGCACGTGGTGTGCGCGGGCACGCCGAAGAAGCCGGGCGCGGAGATCTGCGACGGCATCGACAACGACTGCGACGGCCTGAAAGACGAGGGCCTCGTGCCCCAGGTCACGACCTGCGGCATCGGCGCGTGCGGCGCCCAGGGCACCCAGAGCTGCGTCGACGGTAAGGTGGT
>CAYNOM010000096.1:0-8294 GCA_964398415.1 uncultured Polyangiales bacterium
CTAGCGAGCTCGGCCAATGCCTCGCTGCGCCCACGCGGCGAACGGCCGGGGCTCACATGGCTTGCGCGGAGTCGAGTGGCGAGAGCACCACGATCGTCATGAAGCCCGCACGCACTGGCGCATCCGTCTCGGACACGAGGGCGCCGGATGCAGCAAGCCGCGCCGAGATGCGATTGAGGCCACCCGGCACGTTGATGATCCCCGCGCTCCCCACGGTGGTCGTCTCGGTGCGCGTGAAGTCGGGCTGATTGCTGCTCGTCGCATACCAGGTGCGCGAATCGGCGTCCGCCTTGTCTGTCGCGACGCTCACCCCTTCCATGCCGACCCCTGCACAGCCGAAGGCGCGAATCTGCAAGAGGCCGCGACTGCCATCGAGGGCCACGCCGGAAAACCCGATCAGATTCTCCACGTTGGCCTGGGCCACGACGCGCACCTCCATCACATCGTCTCGCGCCAGCGGCCAGCCGAAGTGCAGTAGCGTCGGGAAGACGCCTCCCCCCGTGAGCTCCAAGTGGCCGCGAAACGCGCGCAGTGCCACGGGCAGATCGATCGAGAGCTCGCCGTTTTCATCGGTTGTCGTCGTCGCCGCGGGGTCGGTACACAAGACGTCGTCCTGACGGCACACCTTGGCGGTGACGCCGACCCCGGGCTGCCCCATCAACGCGTCGGTCAAGCGCAGCCGCAGGTTGACGGTTGGCTTCGAGGTGAGACGGCGGCTGAATTGACCCAGGCACGAGTAGTCGGTGTGGGAGGCGCATTCGGTCGGGCAACCGTCGCGAAACACGCAGGCGTAATAGGGCCCGTTCATGCTGCGGGCGCGGATATCCTCGGACAGCCACGCGGTGTGCTGCTCGCGACAGCCCGCGTGCGTATCGGGATCCATGCTCCCCGCCACGCAGCGCGTGAGCGCGGCGCACTCCTCGTCGTTGCGACACAGCATGTTCTCGGCACCGCACTCACGCGCGGCACAGGCGCGACAGTCCGCGTCGACCACGTCGCTTTCCGCCCACAAATCGCTCAGACGAGCCGGTAGCTCAGCCATCTGGCCTGCGTCGTTGCCCGCGTCCGCGCCTGCGTCGGCCACTCGAGTACGATGCGTGTAGATGGCATCGATATCGTACTTACAGCCGCCCGAAAACGCCGCACACCACACGAGATGAACCAGCGCGCGCCGCATCAGAACGCCCCCGCCACGGAAACCGACGTCGGACCGACGCCCAAGGCAATCTCACGCTCGCGAGGCCACTCGAAGTAGGCGAGCACCGAGGCCGTGAGCACGGCTCCCGCCGTGAGGCCGAGGGCCACGTTGGTCAGGATCTGGTAGCGCTCGATCGCGTCGGTATTCGTCTCGCCACGTTCGCACGGAGACCCTTGCGCCGCAGCGCGCTCACAGCGCGCATCGAGCGCGTCGAGGTCGTTCTTGCCCAGAAACCACAGGCCCGCTGCGCCGGCACCGAACAGCGCGCCCGCCCCGAGCGCGACCCACGTGTAGCGCAGCTTGCCCTCGGAGCCCGCCTTGGCGACGTCGGTGGCCCTGGGCGCCTTGTCCGGCTCATGCGCTGTCGTGACCGGTGGGGTCTTGGGGCTTGGCTCTTGCGCGACGGGCGCGCGCTCTTCAGACAGCGTCAGCGCGATCTCGCCGCGCTCTCCCCCCTGTACGCTCAGCTGACTCTGGCCCGACTCGAAGCCCTGCTTCGAGGCCGTCAGCGTGTGCGGCCCGAAGGACAAGAGCACCGAGCCATCGGGCTCGCGTTCGAGCGGCACGCCATCGAGACGCAGGGTCGCGTCCTCCGGACTGACACGGATCTGGTACACGGCCACGAAGGTCTGGGCGCGCGAGAGCAGTGTTCGCACCTCGCGCCGTTGCGCCGCGGTCAGCGGCTGTCGCGGATCCTCGAGCGCGGCCGAGAGCTCGCGCACCGCGCTCACGTAGTCGCGCATCTCGTAGGACACGACGCCCATGCCGCGCAGCGTGCGCGCGTTGGGACTCAGCTCGTGGGCACGCCGAAAGAGCACGCGCGCCTCGGGCCAGTTCTTGTGCTCGAACTCGGCGAGGGCCTGCTCGATCAACTGCGGATAGGCGTCACTGCTCTCTTCGGCGGCGACGACGGGCGGCGATGCCAGCCACGACACGTGAGCCGCGAACAGAAGCGCGACGAGAAAAGAGCGCCCGTGCCACACCAGCTTGTCAGAAGTCATCGACCGACAGCCCCTTCGTACGATCGCCAGGAATGATCCTAGGCCCACGCACGTGGCTGCCCTTCGGGGACTTCTCGCGTTTCGAAGGCGCCACACGCTCGGGCTCGGGCGCCAGGGTAGTCGGTTCTGCCGCCGCCGTCGACGTCGTGTCAGTGGCGGGATCCACTTCGATGGGCTCATGCACAGGCGCGGGGCTCGGCTGCTCTTGCCTCGCGGGGAGCGAGTCGGCGGGCGTCGCCGCCTGCGGCTCGCCCTTGCTTGGCAAAGCGGCGTGGGGCCGCGCAAAAGAAGCCGGAAGCTGAGGCAGCGCAGGTGCCTGCGGCGACGCGATCTCCTCTTGCGTGCCGAGGGCCCAAAAGCCGAATCCGGCCAGCAGAAACAGCGCAAACACTGCGCCGAGCACAAGCGCGCGCGCGCGACTTCGATGGACGGATCCGGTGACGATGTCGGCTATCTGCTCGGACGGAAGCCTTTGGGGCGTCGGCGCTGCGGCGACCGCGGGGCCGCGCAGCGCAGCCTCGGAGGGCGTCGTCTCTGGCGGCGTCATGATCCGGATGCCACGCGTCGACGACACGGCGAAGGGCTGAGTCGCGTCGACGGTGTCGCGAAAGCGCACGCCCCGCGCGAAGGGCTCGAGCGCACGCGCCATCTGTTCGATGTCGCGAAAACGCGCGTCGCGATTGCGCGAAAGGGCCCGCGCCACGACGTCGTCGAGGTCGGGCGGCAGATCGGTGCGCAGAAGCCGCATCGGCTGCGCGTCCTTCGTGCCGATCTTGAGAATCACCTCGCCCAGGCTCGAACCGTCGAAGGGATAGTGTCCCGTGAGCGAGCGATAGAGGATGACGCCGAAGGCGTAGATGTCGGTGCGCGCATCGATGGCGCCGCTGCCGTCGACCTGCTCGAGGGCCATGTAGTGCGGTGTACCGACGAGCGCTCCGGTGCGCGTCAACGTCGAGTGGGGCACGCTGCTCGGCCCCGTCGCCTTCGACACGCCGAAATCGACCACCTTGGGCACGATGTGTCCGTCAATCTCGCTGAGGATGATGTTCTCGGGCTTGAGGTCGCGATGCACCACACCCGCCTGATGGGCCGAGTGCACCCCACGCATGGCGGGCACGAGAACGGTGATCAGCTCCTCGGGATCGAACCTACCGCGCTGCGCGAGCAGATCGGCGAGGGTTTGTCCGCGCAGGTACTCCATCACCAGAAACAAGCCACCTTGGTGCTCACCCACGTCGTAGATGTCGACGACGTTCGGATGCTCGATGCTGGCGGCGATGCGCGCCTCGCGCAGCAGGCGCTCACGGCTCGTGTCGGTGGACTGCTCCGGCAGAAGCCACTTGATGGCGACGCGCTTGCCCGTGAGCGTGTTGCGCGCAGAGAACACCGCACCCATGCCGCCCTGTCCGAGCACGCTCTCGACGCGGTACTTCCCCGCGATTTCTTCGCCGATCGCCGGTAAGGCGGGCGGAACGGGCATCCCTTCCATACGAACCACGTGATTGTAACAGGCCACGTTGGACGCGTGTGGGCCTACTCAAACGACCTGACACGCAAGCAAGCGGGAAAACTCGCCTGGCGAAATGAAGCCAGGATCCCCCGCTCTCTGATACGAACAAGGATCCACTTTTCTTGCCCAAATGGCCCGCCTTTCACCCCGAGCTGGCCGAAAGGGTCAGTCCTAGATCGCAGCACATGAACGCGCGAGTCGCAGCATGTGCACGACGGGCGCGCACCCTCAGACGATCGACAGCACGCTGACGGCGACTTTGCCCGAAAGCACCGCGTCGACGTCGTGCCCCTCGAGCCGTGGACGATTCAAGAACACGCCCGCGTAGGTGAAGGCGCCCGCGTTGCGGTGGTAGCGCACGTCATGGGGGCTTGGGTCGGCCGAGCAACGCACGATCTCGGGCTCGTCGCTCTCTGGCGCGAAGGGCAGGTTCACGTTGTACAGCTTGCCTCGCGGAAGGGGCGCTGAGAGGAGCGTCGCGATGACGCGGGCGGTGAGGCGCTTGATGCGCTCGGGATCGGGCGGATGATGCATGCTGATCACCTGAGAGATGGCGATCGCTTGGCAGCCCAAGATGGCGCCCTCGCGCGCCCCAGCCACGGTGCCGGACATGTGGATGTCCACGCCGAGATTGCCCCCGTGATTGAGCCCGGAGATCACCCAATCGGCGGCGATATCGAGCCCCTTGAGACCCACACGAATGCAGTCGGCGGGTGTGCCCGACAGCGCGTAGCGCAGGGCCGAGCGCTCCTCGAGGTGCAGCTCGCCGCGCGTGTGCACGCGATGGCCTACCCCCGATTGCTCCTCTTGGGGTGCCACCACCGTCACGTGGCCATGGGTCTCGAGCACCTCTGCAAGAAGGTTGAGCCCGATGGCATCGATGCCGTCGTCGTTGGTCAGTAGGAGCTGCATCGCGGCTTAGGATAGTCTGCTTTCGTGGATCCCCAAGACCTCGCTACGCCCGCGCTCGACGCTCGCTGTGCCCTGCACCGAGGCGAGCGCTTCACCTCAGTGTGCTCGCGCTGCGGCACGTATATGTGCAACACGTGCACCGAGGCCGGGCGCCACGAGCTGTGCCCCGACTGTCGCGCGCGGGCAGGCACGTCGGACCTCGGCATGACCCGCGACGACTACTCGCTCAGTCGCGTGTTCGCCTTCGCGTTCGCTGCCTACAAGCAGAACCTCGGCGTGTTGACGGTGGCCCCCCTCATCACGTTCCTTGCTGTCGGGGTCATCAACGGCATCACGGGCATGCTGCAGCTGCTTCTCCACGAACAGCCACTGCTCGCGCTCTCGATCAACGTGCTCGCCATCATCCCCCAGACCATCGTCCAGGGCGTTTTGACGCTCGGCATGATCCGGATGGCGCTCACCGCCGCCCAAGGGGGGCGCCCAGAGCTCGAAGAGCTGTTCAGCCAGCTACCACGCCTCGGCAGTTGGTTGCTGCAGCTGCTCGCGGTCTATGCACCGCTCATCCCCGCCGCGCTGCTTTACGGGGGGGTACTGGCCCTGTTCGGCTTCGACCCACGAGGGGAGACTGCGCTCTACGCACTCGGTGGATTGACGCTGCTGCTCGTCGTGCCCTACGCCTACTTGCTGCTCGGCCTATCGCTCGGCAGCTCGGTGCTGGTCGCCGATCCGCGAGCGGGCGCCCTGTCGGCCCTGCGACGCTCGCTCGCGCTCACCCAAGGGCACAGGCTGCGCCTGCTCGGCGCGTTCATCACGTTCGGCGCAGTGATGTTCGCGGGCGTCCTCGCTTGCGGTGTCGGCCTCCTGTTCGCCTCAGGCTACGTGTCGACCGCCTTCGCCACGTTGTATCTCGTGCTCAACGCCGGCTTGCCCGAGGAGCGGCGCGCTTGAGCCACGAATCCACGTCAGCCCTGCGCAGGGCAGCTCGGCCCGTGCTATGGCGACATCGTGGCTGACCGCGAGCGACCGCGCCTGATCGATTACCTGCCGGCGCGCGACGCCTGCGACGCCGACACGATGCTCGACGCCTTCCTGCGCTTCACGTCCGACGCGCGCATCTCGCTCTATCCCGCCCAAGAGGAGGCGATCCTCGAGATCATGGCGGGGAGGCACGTGGTGCTCAACACGCCCACCGGCTCGGGCAAGTCGCTCGTGGCCACCGCGATGCACTTTCGCTCTTTGTGCCTCGGCCTGCGCAGCGTCTACACGTGTCCGATCAAGGCGCTGGTCAGTGAGAAGTTCTTCGAGGCTTGCGAGCTGTTCGGGCCCGAAAACGTGGGCATGTCGACCGGCGACAGCAGCATCAACCGCGACGCGCCGATCCTGTGCTGCACGGCCGAAATCCTCGCCAACATCGCCCTGCGCGACGGCGACAAGGCCGACGTGGACTACGTCATCATGGACGAGTTCCACTACTACGCCGATCCCGATCGCGGCATGGCCTGGCAGATCCCGCTCCTCGTGCTGTCCGAGGTTCGCTTTCTGCTCATGAGCGCCACGCTCGGTGACATGAGCGCCATCATCCAGGGCATCGAGGAGATCACGCGGCGCGAGGTGGCCCTCGTGCGTTCGGACGACCGGCCCGTGCCGCTCGACTTCGAGTATCGCGAGACGCCCCTGCTCGAGACGCTCGAAGAGCTGATCCAGAAGCGCGCTTACCCCGTCTACGTCGTCAACTTCACCCAGCGCGAATGCGCGGAGCTCGCGCAGGCCCTCACGAGCACGAACTTTTCCACGCGTGAGGAAAAGGAAGCCATCGCCAAGGCCATCGGCGACTTTCGCTTCGACTCTCCCTACGGCAAAGACATCAAGCGCTTCGTCCGCCACGGCATCGGGCTGCACCATGCGGGTCTTCTCCCGCGCTATCGGCGCCTCGTCGAAAAGCTGGCTCAGGAGGGGCTGCTCAAGTTGATCGCCGGCACCGACACGCTCGGCGTGGGCATCAACGTCCCGATCCGCACAGTCGTTTTCACGAAGCTCTGCAAGTTCGACGGCGACAAGGTGGGGCTCCTTTCAGTGCGCGACTTCAAGCAGATCGCGGGGCGCGCGGGCCGCAAGGGCTACGACACCCAGGGCACGGTGGTGTGTCAGGCCCCAGAGCACGTGATCGAGAACAAGAAGCTCCGGGCCAAGGCCGAAGGCAACCCCGCGCTCAAGAAGCGCATGGTGCTGAAGAAGCCGCCCGACAAAGGCTTCGTGCACTGGGACGAGAGCACCTTCAAGCGCCTGATCGACAGCGCACCCGAGCCGCTCGAGAGCCGCTTCGACCTCACCCACGGCATGCTGCTGCACATGCTGCACGACTCACCGAGCGGCCGGCTCGGCGGCTATCATCACGTGGTCGAGCTGATCGCGGCCTGCCACGAACGCCCCGTGATCAAGTCGCGCCTGCGAAGGAAGGCACGTCAGCTCTTTCGCTCACTGCTCAATGCGGAGATCGTCCAGGTCGTCAAACGCGACGACGGAAAGGGCCGCTTCGTACGCCTGCACCTCGGCCTACAGCGCGATTTCTCCCTGTTCCAAACGCTCTCGCTCTACGTCGTGGAGGCCATCGAGGCGCTCGAGCCGACGGCACCGAGCTACGCGCTCGATCTCGTGTCCCTCGTAGAGTCGATCCTCGAGTCGCCGATGGTGGTGTTGTTCGCGCAGCAGAGGGCGCTGCAGGGCGAGCTGATCAATCGCCTCAAGGCGGAGGGCGTCGAGTACGACGACCGCATGAAAGAGCTCGAGAAGGTCACGTACCCGAAGCCCAACGCCGAGTTCATCTACGAGACGTTCAATACCTTCGCGGCGCACCATCCCTGGGTTGGCGAGAACATCCGCCCGAAGAGCATCGCGCGCGACATGTACGAGCGCTACATGTCGTTCGCCGACTACGTGCGCGAATACGGCCTGTCCCGCTCGGAAGGCGTGCTCCTGCGCTACCTGACGGACGCATACAAGACGATCGTGCAGACCGTCCCCGAGCCGAAGAAGACCGACGAGGTGATCGACGTGGTGGCGTTCTTGCGCGCCACCCTGGAGCGCATCGACTCGAGCCTGGTGCAGGAGTGGGAGGCCATGATCGCTCCGAGCGAGGGCGAAACGCAGACCGCCTTGCCGCCGCCCAAGGACATCTCGCGCGACCCGCGCGCGTTTCAAGCGCGCATCCGCCACGAGCTACACGCCCTCGTGCGCGCCCTCGCGGCCCAAGACTGGGAAGAAGCCGCGGCCAGCGTCCATCCCGAGAGCCCCTTCGAGCAAGCTGCGATCCAGGCCGCCGTGGAGCGCTACTTCGAGAGCTACCCCAGTCTCATCAGCGACGCGCGCTCCCGCACCACCGACCGCACGACGATCGAGCAGCTCGAGCCGCACCTGTGGCGCGTGCGCCAAACCCTGGTCGACCCCGACGACGACGGCTTCTGGTACGCAGAGGGACAGATCGACCTGCGCGACGACCGCGCGCCCGAGGGCGTCTTGGTGCGTCTCGAGCACTTGGGGCCTTGACCCTCACTCCGTCCTCCGGCCGGCGAGCTTGCCTGGACGGGCAGGATGGCCCCGCGTAACCTGCCGAAGCACCATGCGAGCCACCACGCTGCTCACCACCAGCCTGTTCACCACGAGTCTGCTCGGCCTC
>CAYNOM010000096.1:8394-13829 GCA_964398415.1 uncultured Polyangiales bacterium
GCGGCGCGGCCGTCATCGCGGCATCGACGCTCGCTGCGCTCTACCTCGGCATGCTCGAGGACGAGACCGCGCTATCGGCGACCGTGTTCGGCCTGGGCGGTGTGGTCGGCCTGGGCGCCATCACGGTCGGCGTCGTGATGCGCGATGGGCGCCTCGACAGCGCGGGTCACGAGACGCCAAGCCGCCTGCCGCGCGGTCTCGAGCTGAAGCTCGCGATGCCCCTTTGATTGAAACGAAAAAACCCCGCACGGGATGCGTGCGGGGTGCCTTCAGTTTCGAGCTCACGTCAGTGGGCTGACGCGAGCGTCTTACCATCCCTCAGGGGAACGGGTGCTGGCCCTTGCCGAAGTGGTGGGTCATCCAGCGCATGATGTCGATGTTGTCGACCCAGTCGCGGAGCTCGGCGTTGAGGCCCTTCGACTCGAGCAGAATCGCCCAGTTCAGCATCGAGGCGCCGATACCCGTCTCGACGCCATCAGCATCGAGGTAGGAGGGCGCCACGTAGGTGATGCCGGTCTCCGAGTCGGTCCACTCGATCACGGGCACGCTGAGGTCGAGGGTGTCCGCGCTGCCCTTGGCAAAGAGGCGCGCCTTGTTGACGAAGCTCTGCGTGAAGTTGGTGGGCGAGTACATCCAGCCCGTGGTCATCGCCCACACCTGGAGCGAGAAGCCCACGTTCGGATCCGTGATGGTGCCCGTCATGCCTTCGCCGCGCTTCAGGACCTGGTCACCGGTCGGGAACGTGAACGCTCCGGCCGCGTCACGACGGGGCGCAAAGCTGCGCCAGTCGTTCGCGATCATGCCGCGGAACATCTCGTTGATCTCTTCGGGGAAGAGCGTGTACATGCTCGTCGCGAACTGACGCGCGTCGGCATCGGTGTCCTGCGCGATGAACTGGTTCTCCGACTTCATCAGGATTTCCATGGCCATGCGCTTGTCATGGAAGAAGCCCGAGCGGCTGAAGAAGATCCAGCTGAAGTCCGGCCCGAAGTCGAAGCCGGTGCGCAGGTAGCGACCATTGAAGGTGTCGATCTGCGGATCGAAGACCTGGGCGCCGCCCTGAACGAGCGCCGTCGTGCCGTCCGGACGCACGGCCTGGGTGTGACGACCGGGCTCCGGGGTGGCAATGATACGACGCATCAGGTCGAAGGCTGCGCGCACACCGAGGGTGTACGGGCCGAGACCGTCCTCACGCGTGGCGAAGTCCGCGCCACCGCCGCCAGAGGCCGCGATGGACTCGAAGATGCCGCGGTAGAACGAGTAGATGCGCGCTGCAGACTCGAGGCGCGAGAAGTAGCGGTCCATCGAGCGCGCCGGCACACCAGCGTAGTTGAAGTTCAGGCGCTGGTGCATGAAGTGGCTGACCGGGTAGTACTCCCAGTACGCGTCCACCATCGACTGCAACGTCTCGTAGGGGTCGGCGCCCGCATCGTAGGTATTGCAGTGGGCTTGGAAGTTCGAGAACTCGTCACCGCAGTAGATGTAGGGCACAGCCGGCATCTTGCCGTCGGCGCTGAGGCCTGCGTCACTCGAGCCGAAGACCGCGCTCGAGACCTGCTGCAGCGAGGTGTAGCGCACGTCCGCGCGCTCCTCGAGGTTGGCGACCCCGCCGACCAGGCTTGGCCACTCGGTGTAGGGGATGAAGCGCACCGTACCCGAGGCGAAGGCCGGATCGAGCATGCCGATCGCGCCGGAGTTCACCTGGCTGACCAGCTGCGCAACCGTCTGCACGTTCTGCGCGGGCACTTTCGTGAAGACCTCGGCGAGGTCGCCGTAGCCCATCTTGATCGCCGCGTGATCGTAGTGTGCGATGCCGTGAGGATCGCTGACGATGAAGTTGTGGCCGTAGTCCATCACAGTCGAGTACTGGTACTCGCGGATGCGGCCATCGCTCTCCTGAGGCGTCATGGGATCGTACGCGCGCGGACGCATGCTGCCATCGTTGCGCAGCTTCCAGTACTCCGGCTTGTAGTTCAGCGCGTCGTAGGAGCCCGAGAAGTTGTGGCGCAGGCCGAGCGTGTGACCGACCTCGTGCGCCTGCACGGCGTGGTAGATCGGTTGGCGCAGCATGGTCTTGACCTTGTCGTAGTCGACCTTGCCGTTCGCACCGTGCAGCGGGTACTCCTTGTCGTACCACACCATGGGCTTTTTGGCTTTGACCGCATCGGCCACCGCCTTGGCGAGGCCCATCAGACCGGCATCGATGAACTCCTCGCCCAGCATGCAGTGACGCCGCGAGAGCGAGAGCGCGCGCTGCACGTCGCGCTGGCGCTGCAGGCCGGCTGACGACATGCCGCGCAGGGGTGAGTACTGATTGAGCGCGTCCGCCGAGAGGTTGCCGGAGGTCGCCGTGAGCGAGGGCGGCATCTGACCCGCGAGCAGGTAGGTCTCGTCGTCGATGAGCAGCTGCTCCATCTCCGTGTCCACGAGCGACGAGAGGTTGGCGCGGCCCTTGGGGGCGAGCGCCATGTCCTGACCGATCAGGCCGAGCGCCTTCTTGGCCGCGGCGATCTGCAGACCGAGCTCCTTGGCGCTCTTCGCAGGGGTGAGCTGCCCGAGACGGCTCTTGGCGCGCTCGCGAACCCAATCGAAGTTCATGCTCTTGGCGGCCCACTCCGCATCCTCGCCGTCGATCTTGACGACGTGGTGATCGGCTTCGCGGGTCGAGAGCTGCTGGAGCTGAGACTCACGGTTGAAATTCGTGATCCAGTCGAGGTAGGCGCTGTCGTCCTGCCAGGCGGTCGGCTTGAGGTCGCCGAGCAGCATGGCGATGATGTCGCGGGCGTAGGCGGCGTAGTAGTCGACGCCCGAGCCATACACGTTGGCGACGGCGCTGAGCGTCTCACCGGTGTAGGGGTCCTGGAAGGACGGGCCGAACCCGAGGGGCGACGCCGCGTGGGCCTCGTTGATCCAGGTCAGCATGTTGTAGCGGATGTCGCCGATCTCGACGATCGTGTTTTCTGCGCCGCAAGCTGCATCGTCGCCGGCCGCCACTGGGTTGTGGCAAGCCACGAAGACCGAGCCGACCGACTCGGGGGTGTACTGGGCACAGTTCGAGCCCTTGTTCTCTTCGCACTCGAGGCGGCGCAGCGACGCCACGGTGGAGCGGAAGGCCTGATCCCACTCGTTGACGAGGTCGAACGAGGTATCGATCAGGTCGGCGGGGAAGTCGGTCGTGAGGTGGTAGGCGATCTTTCGGATCTCGCGCTCACGGTGCGGAATGGTGCAGGCGCCCTTCGACTGGCTGTAGGCAGCCGCCCAGGCCACGTCGCACTTCGAGCCGCCGCCGCCGCAGTCGGCGTCCTTCGTGCACTTCAGGAGCTCGCCGGCGTCGCTCTTCTTATGGCTGGCCATCCAGATATTGTGGCGGGCCACGAAGCGGTTGCGCTCGAAGCGAGACAGGCCGTAGTCGCGATCGTAACCGTCGCGCTGGCCGAGGAAGAAGCCGTAGTGCTCCATGCGGTCGGCCGTGTAGATGAACGGCTCGTAGTCGCGATCCTCGACCTTGCGGAACGAGTGGCGCAGGCGGATGTTGCCGGGCGCGCAGTCGAGGTACGACGTGGCGATCAGCAAACAGGCCGGGATGTCGACCATCGTGCCATCGCCCATGTCCACCTTCTGGGCGACGGGCTCCGCGATGTACTTGTTGACGAAGTCGAAGTAGACGAGCTCGCCGTCTTCGTTCTTCTCGAAGCGCGGCTTGAGGCGTGAGTTCTCCTCCTCAGCCTGATCCCAGTACTGGGCCGGCTTCAGCTTGATGCCGCCGAAGGTGAGGCCGCCGACGGGAGCGGAGGAGCCATCGAGGATGTTGCTCTTCCAGTCGACGCGGATGAACTCGCGCTCGTACCAGGGACGATCGACCGTGTTCTCGCCGATGACGTTCTGCTCTTCGCCGGTCACCGGGTTGTAATCGCGCTTGATGTCGAAGTGGCTGAGGATCGGAAACATCGCGAGGATCGCGTTCTTTTCACGATCGTCGCCCGAAGCCGCGACGCCCTCGACTTCGCGGATGTACTCGAGCGCGCGACGCACCACGAGGAAGTCGCGCTGAATCTCGAACTTGACCCGGCTGAACTCATTGGTCGCGCCCACGAACGTGGCCGCGCCGTAGTCGGTATCGACCACGGTACCCATGGTGTACCACTCACCCTCCAAGAGGGACTTCTGAATGGCGCCGTCGGGCTGAACCCGGTTGATCGTCTCTTGGTCGGTGGCGCATCCCGTGAGGGCTGCGACGACCGCCAGGAGGCCGACCATAAGCCATCGGCAATTCGCACTTCGCATCATGCTCTCTCCTGTGTTCGCCCGCAGAGGGTCGCTGTCCCACGCACATACCGGTCTGGGGCGACACGCGCTTCTGCAAGAACCAGACCGAATCGCACATCGTCGGAAAGTGACCACAGATCAAGGAGATGCAGAAGGGACGCGGGTGCGACCAGGTGGGCACGGACGACCAGCGTCAGGACACTAACGGCCCTTTGAAGGGCGACGGGGCTGTGCGAGACTGGAAGTCTCCGTGCTGAAACACAGGAACGACGACTTCGAGCAGGTAGGGAGGGCCCTGTGACGCCCAAACCGTCGGCACAGGGGTCACTCGCGAAGACACCCTTTGCGCACCTCTTGCTTTTCGTCTCCGGCAAGCACCTCACGGGCACGCTTGCCCTGTGGCCCGATGACACCTCCCAGGGGGGCAGCCGCGGCCAGGATCGCATTCTGTTTCATGACGGCGCGATCGTCGGCGCGAGACCGCTTCAACCGGCGACCTCTGCCTTGGACGCCCTGGTGGGCCTATTCGAGCGCAGCAGCGCTCCCTATGCGTTCTATGAGGGACAGAACCTGCTGGGTGCCGGCGAGGGTGCACTGAACGAGCGGGTCGACCTGTTCACGCTGCTCTCGCGCGGGCTGCGGGCCCACGCCCAGGAAGAAAGCATGGACGCGGTGCTGTCACGGGTTGCCGATCGGCCCCTGCGCATTCGCGCGGGCGTGCCGCTCGATCGACTCGAGCTCTTGCCGAAGGAGCGCGCCTTGATCGACGTCATGCGCGCGGGCCCGGCCACAGCCGCCGAGTTGATTCGCAGCACAGAGCTCGAGCCCCGCGATGCCAAGCGCATTCTGTACTTGTTGACGCTCATCCGCGGCGTCGAGGCCGATCAGGGGTCGGGCTTTGCATCAATTCGGCCCGGAGCCATCCCCTCGACTCCCACCGGCCAGCGCATGGCGCCTACTGGCCCCTCTACGACGATCTCCCGCGGGGTCACCCTGGGCGACGCGCCAGCCCCCGCTTTCAGCGTACGACCGGGCGTTTCAGGGCCGAAATCGATCCCAGTCACCTTTTCGAGCGCCCCACCCGACCTCCGCACCGAGCCCGCCCCCCCCCCTCCAACGCGACAGACCAACGACGAGCACACGCGCTGGGTGGAGCTCGCCGCGCTCCC
>CAYNOM010000097.1:0-5192 GCA_964398415.1 uncultured Polyangiales bacterium
TCCACGCGCACGATCACGACGAGCTCCGCGTCCGCGAAGCTGCCCCTCTGCTCTTCCGGGATCTGTTGGGAGAGCTGCGCGATGAAGCGAGGGTCGTTCGCGCAGCGGCTGTCTTCGCTGACCTCGATCCGAAAGCGCACGGGCGCGGGCACTTCGGGGGCGACGGACTGCGCGAAACCCGCCTGCGCGACGAGGAGGATTGCCGCCATGCCGAAAAAGGACAGCCAATGTGGCTGTTGTAGGCGCTTTCGATGAAGCGGAGCTGGGGGCCGCACTTTTTTTTTCATAGAGCCCGCACCCCACCCCCACCAACCAATGTGCGCGGCACGGACGAGGTCACCTCAGCGCCCCTGACCGTCTGCTGAATGTGTTCCGGGTCCCCCTGCATTGTCGTCGCGCACGTCGCTTCGCTTCGCTTTAGATTCCGAACTTAGCTGCCTTACTTACTTCGCTTCCCTGGCTTGCTTCGAGAATCCCCCTAGCTTGTAGAGCTCCAGCGTGTGGGCGCACTTATCCGCCTCGTGCCCACGCGCTGGGGCTTTCCTTTGCTTCAGCGCGCCCAGAAGCGGCCGTTCTCCAGCACGATGCGCGTCGCGCCGGGCAGAGCCTGGGCCGGCTCGGGATGGAGCGGGTCGCCAGGCAAGAGCACCGTGAGCTTGTCGTCGAGCTGCTCGATCACCGGCGCGACGCGCGGTGGCGGGCGGCGTCGGGCTTCGTCGAGCACCTGCTCCGCGCGCTCGAAGCCCGATAGGTCGAGTAGCGTCTTCAGCGTGGGTGGGGGCAGCAGCATCGAGCCAGCTCGGGTGGCCTCGAGCGCCTGCGCCGGGGACATCCACAGGTGCTCCGTCGTCTCGTGACGGTCGTGGTCGGCCTGCTGATCGGGCGGAACCTGCGCCACGAAGAAGCGAGTATCGAAGCGTCGCGGCTCGACCGCTGGCGTGATCCAGCGCGAGAAGGGCACGACGCGATCGAGTTGAAGGCTGAGGGCACGCGCGGCGAGCACGTCGGCGAACGCCATGCCCGCGCGAAGCTCTGCCCGCGCGGCGTCGAGCTTGCTGGCGTCGGCGTGCGGGCCGAGCAGCACGCCCACCTCCTCGAAGGTTTCGCGTGCGGCTGCGATGAACAGGGCGAGGGCCGTCTGCGCCGAGAGCTCGGGCTCACCCAGCAATCGCGCGGCCTGGTCTGCGTCGAGTCCGCTTGCGAGCGAGGCCAGGGCGGGTGCAGCGTCTGCGGTGTCGAGCTTTCCGCCCGGAAAAACGTGGGCGCCTGCCATGAAGCCGCTCTTGCCGTGGCGACGTACGAGCAGCACCTCGAAACCCGAGATGGGTCGATCGCGAAGCAGCAGCACGGTGGCCGCGTCATGCATGGAGCTCATGGCAGCCCCCTCAATCCGCGAGCACGCGGGTGGTGGGGACGCCGATCGCGGCTGCGAGGCGCGCCAGGGTCTCGAGGGACGGCGTGTGGCGACCTGCTTCGACGCGGGCGATGTTCGGGCGATGGATGCCAGTGCGCCGTGCGAGCTCGGCCTGGGTGAGTCCGGCGGCCAGACGGAGCGCGCGCAGTCGCTGGCCGAGGCGCACACCATCGACGTCGCCCAGGCTGGCGGGCGCAACGTAGCCTCCCGCAGCGTCGGGACGGCCCTTGGCCCCCACGTCTTGGGCGGACAGCGTGAGCTGCCCGCCTCCCGCAAGCGTGATGCTCGCGCTAACGGCGTCCGCTGCGAGGTCGATGGCGCTGATCTCGCTGTTGTCGTCGGCCGCGGCCACGGGCCTTGGAAGCACCGCCGCGGTGCCATCGCCCAGAATCGCGAGCAGGGCGCCGCCGCGCGGTGACACCGACAAGTACTCGAAGCGGTTCTCGCGCGCTGCACCACAACGGCGCAGAAGGCCTGCTGCGATGCGCGCCGCATCCTGCTCGGTGCGCGCGACGAGGCCGCCGCACAGCTCTTCGAGCACGTCTTCGATCGCTGCGAAACCGTCACCGGCGGGCAACGCCACGGCGGGCAGCGCACCGAGGGCGCGCGAGAGACCCACACCGGACAGCAGCTCGTCTTCGTCGAACAGCTCGCTGCCCGCGTCGAAGACCGCGCCCACGCCGCGGGACAGGGCCTCCGCCGATGCGTCCGGCGCCACCGTCCGAGCCTCCAGACCGACCTGGCCACACGCCGCCTTCCAGGCAGCTTCGAAAGCAGGGCGATCGGTGATCAGGAGCACGGGTTGAGCCATTGGGAGCGTCCTTCTGTATCGGGGCTGAGACTTATAAACGCACTGGGCAGCGGGCTCAAGCACTATGTGCGGGGGCCGGGCCGCGGGACCGGGCGGGCCAACGGGCGCGTGTCAGCGCCCACATGGCGGCGAGCAGCAACACCACGAGCGCGGCCCATTCCGCGTAGCCCAGTCGGCGTCGCAAGGGAATCCCAAACAGACCATAAGCAAACAGCATGTGGGCCCAATAGATGCGCAGGGACGCCTGGCCGTAGGCGCGCAGCAACAGGCCGCGCGTCGGACTCGACCACAGCCAGCCCACGCTGAACAGCGAGAGGATCACGCCGACTCTGAAGGCTACCCGCGTCGGGTGCACGAGCTTCGGGTTCGCCCACAGCAGGCGAGCGAGCTCCGGGTGCGCTTCACTCGTGATCACGGCCAGGGCTGCACCAGCCACACTGCACAAGATGGCGGTGCGATCGCTGTCTGGGCCCGCCTTCCGCAATAGTCCTCCCACCGCGGCCCCGATACAGGCGTAGGCGAACCACGGCAGCAATGGAAACAGAGAAGGTGGCGGAATGTCGGGCGCCGCTGCGTCGAAGCGCCCGAGGTAGGCCGCGAGCGGTACGGGCAAGTCGCCGGGCATGGCCGCCCAGGCGAGGTGCGTGACTGCGGCCACCAGCAGCCCGAGACCGAGACAAGCGAGGGGGCGCTGCAGAAGCGACACCGCGCGCTCGAGGCCGGCGAGCAATACGAGTGAAGCGCCGTTGGCTTGGAGCACGTCCAACTGCAATAGACGCGGCAGCCGTCCCGGAGCCATATCCTCCACTTGGACCATGCCCGTCACGACCGCCGCGAGGCCGAGCGCGAGGGCGAACAGGGCTTGCTTCGGTGCGCTGCCGAGCCTGCGCATGGCCCAGACGCAGGCTGCGTAGCCGAGCCCGATCGGCACGAAGGCGCGCGCCATGCCGAGGTGGCGCAGCGCTCCGGCGTCGACCAGCCACGCTTGATAGCGGAGCAGATAGCCGATGATCACGATCTCGAGGCCGCGTGCCGCACTCTTCACGAAGGCGCGCGAGCGCGCGGCTGGGTCACCCGCAGCCTTTGCAGCAAGGGCGGCTCCTGTGCCGGCCAAGAGCAGAAATCCAGGGGCGGCAAGGCCCCCGATGAAGCGCAGTAGAAGCCACCCCTGTCCCTCACGGCTCGCTTCGTCGAGCCATGCGTCGCCCGTGTGCCACAGCACCATGGCCACTACGGCAAAACCGCGTACCCAGTCGAGGAACGGCAGACGCGCCACGGCCAGTTTATGGGGTGGGCGCGGCGGGTTGCCAAGGCACGCACTAGGGTGATTGCGTGTTCAGGTGCGCTCCGTTGACTTCCAGCCCAGCCGATGCTAGCGATCGCCGCCCCTCGGGTTTGCCGCCCGGGGGCGTTGCGCTTTGTTGTGCGAGCGAGGGCCGTCGATGTTCAAGTCGATCAGTATTTTCTCCGGAAACGCCAACCCACGCCTCGCTCAGCAGATCGCCGAGTATCTCGAGATACCGCTGGGGCGCTGTCGGGTGCCGCGCTTCTCTGACGGAGAGATCTTCGCGGAGATCCAGGAGAACGTGCGTGGCGTCGACGTTTACGTGGTGCAGTCGACCTGCGCGCCCGTGAACGACAACCTGATGGAGCTTCTGATCATGGTCGACGCCCTGAAGCGCGCGTCGGCTGGCTCCATCACCGCCGTGATTCCCTACTTCGGCTACGCGCGCCAGGACCGAAAAGTCGCGCCGC
This sequence comes from uncultured Polyangiales bacterium, assembly GCA_964398415.1. Lineage (GTDB taxonomy): Bacteria > Myxococcota_A > Polyangia > Polyangiales > DASUME01 > DASUME01. Next base: position 3,981 of record CAYNOM010000097.1, read on the forward strand.
GTACGCCCATCACGGCCAAGCTCGTGTCGGACCTGATCACGGCCGCCGGGGTGCAGCGCCTGGTCTCGATCGATCTGCACGCGGGCCAGATCCAGGGCTTTTACAGCATTCCGTTCGATCACCTCTACGCGATGCCGGTGTTTCTCGACTACTTGCGCGTGCGATTCCCGTCCGAGGATCCCGTGTTCGTGTCGCCGGACGCAGGCGGCGTAGAACGCACGCGTGCGTACGCCAAGCGTATGAACGTCGACCTCGCCATCGTCGACAAGCGCCGCGAGCGCGCCAACGTCAGCGAGGTGATGAACGTGATCGGCGACATCGAAGGCCGCGACTGCGTGATTCTCGACGACATGATCGACACCGCAGGCACGCTCACGAACGCGGCCAAGGCGCTCAAGGAAAAGGGCGCGAGAAGCGTGATTGCGGCAGCGACCCACGCCGTGTTGTCCGGGCCGGCGGTTGAGCGCATCGCCAACTCCGTGCTCGACGAGGTCGTGGTGTCGGACACCATCCCGCTCTCCGAAGCGGCCCAGAAGACGGGCAAGATCAAGGTGCTCAGCGTGTCGAAGACGCTGGGCGAGGCCATCAAGCGCATCCACAACGGCGACTCGGTGAGCTCGCTGTTCGTGTGACAGAAGAAGAAAGAAGGACGGCAAACATGGAAACGCAGACGCTTACGGCTGAGGTCCGCACGGCACGCGGAAAGGGGCCCGCGCGTCAGCTCCGCATGACGGGGAAGATCCCGGCGGTGCTGTACGGGCCTGGCGGTGAGTCTTTGGCGCTAACGGTCGACCCCGTGGCGCTGACGAAGGCTCTTCAGAGCCCCTACCGCAGAAACCAGCTGCTCGAGATCGACGTCGCGGGCACGAAGGAGCTTGCGCTGATCCGTGACCTCGACATTCACCCGGTGACCCGCGCGGTACGTCACGCTGACTTCTACCGCGTGTCGCTCGATCGCCCGGTCGTCGGCGAGGTGCCGCTCCGCACCAAGGGCCGCGCCAAGGGCGTGACCAAGGGCGGCGAGCTGCAGGTGCACTTCCGCACCGTGCTCGTGAAGGCCGTTCCGAACAAGCTGCCCGCCGAGATCATGCTCAGCGTCGACAACCTCGACACGTTCGAGTCGATTCGCGTCAAGGACGTGCAGCTCGAAGCGGGTGTGGAGATCGAGCTTGCTGCCGAGCGCGTCCTCGTGTTCTGCACCGGCGAGACGAA
>CAYNOM010000097.1:5202-13826 GCA_964398415.1 uncultured Polyangiales bacterium
CGTCGAGGAAGAGGCCGTCGCGGCCGCTCCCGCCGGCAAGAAGAAGTGACGAGCCGTCGGAAAATGGCTCATAGCCGCTCGCTCTCGAGCTTTTCGAGGGACTAGTCCGTGCATCTCGTGGTCGGCCTGGGCAACCCCGGTGCGAAGTACTCCGGCAACCGTCACAACGTTGGCTTCATGGCCGTCGAGCGGCTGTCGGAGCGTGCCGGGGGCGCTGCCTTCCGCGACAAATTCTCCGGGAAGTTCACGCGCCTCAATAGCCCCGATGCCGTGCTGCTCGAGCCGATGACGTTCATGAACTTGAGCGGGGAGTCGGTGCAGGCAGCCATGCAGTTCTTCAAGGTCACGTTGAAGGACGTGGTGGTGATTCACGACGAGCTCGACCTGCCCTTCGGCGAGCTGCGCATCAAACAGGGCGGAGGGGCGGCGGGCCACAATGGCCTCAAGTCGATCATCCAGCACTGCGGCGGCGAGGGTTTCGCCCGCATTCGTGTCGGCATCGGCCGTCCTCGAGGCGAAGACGTCGTCGGCCATGTGCTGAGCGATTTTTCGACGGCAGAGCGCGCGGGCCTCCCGGATGTGCTAGACCGGGCCGCCGAAGGCGCAGAAGCCATCTTGTCCCGCGGTGTTCAGACGGCCATGAACGCATTCAACACGCGGCTCAAGAAGTAAGTTTGCAGATTGGGTTCGCGGTCCCACGGGGCCGCAACGTGCGGTGCTCCACGCTGGTGTGGTGCCCGCTCTCCTCGCACCGGGCATTTCGTCCGGTGCCGCAGAGTCCGAGAGGAGCTCGAGATATGGCATCGACACTAGCTACGGCGGATAGGCTCCGCGAGTACGAGATGGTTTACGTACTCGCGCCCACCGTCGACAACGCAGAAGCCGAGCGCGTGCACGGCAAGATCACCGAGGTCGTAGAAGGCTTCGGTGGCAAGCTCGTCAAGCTCGACAACTGGGGCCGACGCAAGCTTGCGTACCCCATTCAGAAGAACACCCGCGGCGTCTTCGTGTACACGAAGTACCTCGGCAAGCCCGGCGTGGTGGCCGAGATCGAGCGTAATCTGCGCATCGCCGACAGCGTGCTGCGTTTCCAGAACACGCTGGTTCGCGACATGGTCGACCCCTCCGAGGTGGCCATCGATCCCGAGGATCTGAAGTTTGAGCCGATCGTGGCTCCGGCGGAGCCCGAAGAGGAGCTCAATCTGGAGCAGCGTCTCGGTCTCGTGCCTTCGGCGCAGCGTCGCCGTGAGCCCGAGGAAGAGGATGTCGACGTGGACGACGCCTCTGACGACAGCGACGTCGCCGAGGAAGGGGGCGTGCGATGAGCAACATCGACGACAATCAGGATCACGGCGACGGTGAAGGCCAGGGCGGTCGCGTACGCAACGACGACCCGCTCGGGTTGCGCCGCCGTCGCGGTGGCAAGAAGCGCGCTCCTTCGTTCACGTTGGAGGCGGGCTTCGAGTTCGACCACAAGGATCCGCAGCAGCTGCGTTACTTCCTCACGGATCGCGGCAAGATCGTGCCGCGTCGCATCAGCGGCCTGTCGGCGAAGCAGCAGCGCGCACTGACGCTCGCCATCAAGCGCGCCCGCAACCTCGGCCTGCTTCCCTACACGGTCAAGGGGTGAGCCATGGGACACGTTCGAGTCGTACTTCGTGAAGACGTGCAGCATCTCGGTACAGCCGGGGAGCTCGTGCGCGTTCGTTCGGGCTTTGCCCGTAACTACCTTCTTCCCCGCGGGATGGCCGCGCTCGCCACGGCGGGCAGCATCAAGCAGATCGAAGAGCAGCGCCGCCTCGCCGTCGTGCGAGCGGCCAAGCTCAAGCAGAGCGCGGATGCGCTGGCCCAACAGCTCGCCAAGATCAGTGTCGAGATCTCGAGGCAAGCAGGCGAGGGTGAGCGTCTCTACGGTTCGGTGACGGCGAAGGACATCGCCGAGGCCATCACGGCCAAGGGTTACGAGATCGACAAGAAGAAGTTGGTCATGCCCGACGCCATCAAGGACGTGGGCGAGCACCAGGTCGGGGTCAAGCTCGGCAGTGGTGTGGAAGCCAGCGTCAAGGTGATCGTCAAGCGCGCCTGAGTGCGGATGGATTGTGGATGACCCACGGGGTTATTCACAACTCGTCAACAACAGGCGACGGACTGCCGCGGGCGGTGCGACTGCGCATCGCCCGCGTTTCGTTTTCCGTCTTGCGTGCCGTCGAGATCGGGGGCACATCGATGGGTCCGAGGGGATGATGTCGGAGCGCGCGATCGAGTCTCGTGTACCACCGAATGCGTTGGAGGCAGAGCGTGCCGTGCTCGGTGGCATCCTGCTCCAGAACAGCGTCATCGACAGCGTCGTCGACATCATCAAGGCGGACGACTTCTACAGCGAAGGCAATGCCCGCATCTTCGAGACGATGCTGGACTTGCACCGCGCCAGCACGCCAGTCGACACGGTGACGCTGCGCGCGCACTTAGAGCGCGCCAACAAGCTTCAAGCGGTTGGCGGCGACGATTACCTGCTCGCGCTGACGGATACCATCCCGAGCGTCGAGAACATCAAGGCCCACGCCACGATCGTCAAAGAGAAGGCGCTCGTGCGCCGCATGATCACGGCGTGTCACGGGGTGGCCGCGAAGGGCTACGGCGATTACGGAGACGCCCAGCAGTTCCTCGACACGGCGGAGAAGGCCGTGTTCGACGTGGCCAACGTGCAGACGCGCAGCACCGTGCAGCCGATCAACCAGATCGTGCTCGCGGCGTTTCAGCAGATCTCCGAGCTTGCGCGCCAGGGCAAGCGCATTGCGGGGCTCGCATCGGGTTTCACGCGGCTCGATCAGATGACAGCAGGAATGCACCCCGGTGATCTGATCATCGTGGCTGGACGTCCCGGCATGGGTAAGACGTCGTTTGCGCTGAACGTCGGGGTCAATGCCTGCCACTCGGATCGCTGCGCCGTCGGTATCTTCTCTCTCGAGATGCCGCGCGATCAGCTGGTCAAGCGCATGCTGTGCTCCGAGGCCCGCGTGGATGCCGGACGCATGCGCACTGGCCAGCTCGCGCGTGAGGATTGGCCGCAGCTCGCCCAGGCGGCGGGCATGCTCAGCGATCTGCCGATCTTCATCGACGACTCTCCCGGTCTCACCCTGATGGAGCTGCGTGCCAAGACGCGCCGCTTGGCCGCGGAGCACAGGCTCGGGCTCGTGATCATCGACTACCTGCAGCTGATGCGCTCGGGCACGAAGAACGACAGCCGCGAGCAGGAGATCAGCGAGATCAGCCGATCGCTCAAGGGCCTGGCCAAGGAGCTCAGCATTCCGATCATCGCGCTGTCGCAGCTCAATCGAGGCGTGGAGTCGCGGGGGAACAAGGACAAGCGTCCTCAGATCAGCGATCTGCGCGAGTCGGGCGCCATCGAGCAGGATGCCGACACGATCATGTTCGTGTACCGCGACGAGGTCTACAACAAGGAAACCATGGACCAGGGCGTGGCGGAGATCATCATCGGTAAGCAGCGCGCGGGCGCCACCGGCATGGTCAAGGTGCGCTTCTTCAACCAGTACACGCGCTTCGACAATCTCGCCGAAGAAGATTACGCGAACGACGGCGCCGACTACGGGTGAGCGCCTCCTTCCAGCGCGACATCACGCTTCCAATTGTTTTCGAGCGCCACTATAGGGGTAAGCGGCGTTTAGTGGCGGTGGCCCAAGACCCTCGGTTCTGCCCAATCTTGCGGGAAAATCATGCGAAAGCTCGGTTCGTTCCTTGTCGTGCTCTCGGTGCTCGTCGCCATGCCCCAGACGGCGTTTGCAGGCGGGTTGTTTTATGCGGGCTCGGGGACGCGACCCCTGGGTCGCGGCGCGGCGTTCCATGTGCGTGCCGACGATCCGATGGCGTTGCTCTACAACCCCGCCAAGCTCGCCGACCTCAACGGCACGCAGTTTCTGGCCAACTTCAACCTGGCGCTGCTCGACGCGTGCATGGACCCCACCGGCACTGCGGAGCGGGGCGGGTCGAGTGCATCGAACCCTGACGGAGCGCTGCGCGATCGCGGCACGTACAAGGAGAACTACGCACCGTCCAGCTCAGGCGATGCGGACATCACCCGCTTTGGCGTGGTGCCGGCAGCTGCGAACAAAGACCTGCGCAAGAGCTGGCTCGGCACGACGATGCCCAAGGTCTGCAACGAGACGGGGCTTCTGCCGATCCCCAACTTCGTGCTCACCTACCAGTTCATCAAGCCTGCCTCCGCCCGCCCGAACCTGAAGGGTCTTACGGTTGCGTTTGGCATGGTGGCGCCGGGCGCCGTGGCCAAGACGAACTGGGGTAAGCCCGACGGTTCTGTGCGCGCCAAGCGGCACGCGACGCAGGCCGAGGTCGATGCGGCGGCTCCCGATGGATCAGGGCTCGGTAAACCCCTGCCCCCGGGCGTGCGACCCGATGCCGTCTGCGATCCAAGTACCGAAGATTGCTCCATGTACTGCAATCCCGAGACGGACCTGAGCTGCCCTTCCGGTAGGCAGTACTTCTGTGACCCCTCGAAGTTCGACTGCAACGCCCTGCCTACACCCACGCGCTACCTGCTCGTGGAGCAGGATCCGTTCGCGATTCCGCTGACCCTCGGGGTTGGCTATCGCCCCCTGTCGTGGCTGGCCGTCGGTGCCGCGTTCACCTATCAGGCCGTGTTCTTCAAGTCGGTCGTGTACGCCACGCAAACCGCGAACTCGATTCCAGAGCTCGACATGCGGGTCGAGAACGAGCTCAACGACTGGTTCGTGCCCGTGATCAATGCGTCGGTCGCGATCACGCCCATGCAGGGCCTCGACCTGATGGCCTACTACAAGTGGCAGGACAAGATCGCCGGCGAAACGAAGACGACCATCACCGACGGGGCCTACACGATCGGTGGCCAGGCGGGACGCCTTCCCGTCACGACCGTGATCGAGGCGGGGGAGGGGCTCGAGACCGAGGTGCCGCAGCCCTGGGAGGTGGGTGCGGGTCTACGTTTCGCCCTGTCACGCAGCGGCTTCAGCACCACGGCCGAGCCCGACACACGTCTCGATCCGATGCTCAGTGAGGTGTTCGACATCGAGTTCAACTACGTGCTCGAGCACAACTCGAGCGTCGATCAGCTCACGCTGCGCAGCATCGAGAATCCCTTCAAGGTGTTCCAGGGCTACGATGCCGACGGCGACCCGGACCGCGACGGATCGGTCGACCCGCTCGACCCCAACTGCAGCACCTTGCCGGGCCCCCCGACGAATATCAGCGGCTGCACGAGCGAGCTGCGCTTCCTCAAGCAGATGAACATTCGGCGCAACTGGAAGAACCAGCACGTGTTCCGGGTGGGCGGCGATTACAACGTGATTCCGGGGATCCTTGCCCTGCGCGCGGGCTGGAATCTCGAGACGCGTGGCGTCGACCCCGCCTTCCAGGGCGTCGATGCTTTCCCCTCGCGGCGCATGGGCGTGCATGGAGGCCTGACCTGGCGCATCCGTAGCATCGACATCTCCCTGGCCTATGCCCACCTGTTTCAGGAAACCATCCAGGTGGTGCATCGGGACGCCGTGGATGCGCAGGGCAACGCGCTGCCCGACCGGGCGGGCGTCAAATCGAGCGCGCTCGACTCGAGCTCGCTCGAGGTCAACGCGGGTACCTATCGAGTCAGCTGGGACGTGTTCTCGATCGGGATGACTCAGCGCTTCTGAGCGCCCCGTTCCCGGGAGCCCGGACCGCCGGGCCTCCGAGGTCTGGGACGGGATGGCCCTCGCGAGCATGCACACGGGCCCGTTCCCGGGGGCTGTGGTAGGGTCGGGGTTGCGGATGACCCCGGAGTCTGACCTCGCCGCCGTGAGCCTTGCGCTCGGCTATCACTTCCAAGACGTGACGTTGCTGCGCGACGCGTTGACCCATCGTTCGTTCGCGAACGAGCATCCCAGCCGTGCGCCTCGCGACAATGAGCGGCTCGAGTTCCTGGGCGACGCGGTGATCAGCCTCGGCGCCTCGGCGTTGCTCTGGGAGAGCTTTCCCGACGCCACCGAAGGCGAGCTGACGCGGCGGCGCGCAGATTTGGTATGCGAGGCAGGGCTTGCCGATCTGGCGCGGGAGCTCGAGCTCGGTCCGGCCCTGCGGCTCGGCAAGGGGGAGGCCCGTTCTGGGGGGCGGGACAAGCCTCGCCTGTTGTGCTGCGTGCTCGAGGCGTGCATCGGTGCCGTGTACGTCGATGGAGGTGCCGAGGCGGCCCTGGGCGTCGTCCACGAGCTCTTGCGTGGTCGCTTGAGCTCGCCTGAGCTCGGGCAACGCGACTTCAAGACCCGACTTCAGGAGCGGGTGCAGGCGCTCGGCCAGGCCGCGCCCCGTTACGCCGTTCTCGACACCACGGGGCCGGACCACGCGCGAGAGTTTCGCGTGGCCTGCACCTCGGGCGAGCGAGAGTTGGGCCAGGGGATGGGGCGCTCGAAGCTCGAGGCCGAGCAGCAGGCGGCCCGCACGGCACTCGAGACATTGGAGCAGGGCGATGGGCGTTGAGTCGAGGCGCGCGGTCTGGGGGCTCGCGCCCCTCTTTGCCCTGTTCGTGCTCGCCAGCACGCAGGTTGCGCTGGCGCAGGCTCCTCGCAGAGACCGCCTCTACGTCAACGAGCTCGCGATTGTTCTCGAGGGATCACGGCGGGTGCTGCTCTGGGCGGAGGCCCATCCGGGTGATGCGGAGCTCGCCAAGTTCATCTACCCGCTCAGCGAGCACTACGTTCAGCTCGCGGGGCGCATGAGCCCCAGTGAGCCGCTGCGCGTGGTGCACCCCCACCTTCTCCTGGTGGTCGAAAACATCGAGCGCGCGGTCGATGCCGCGGCGCGCGGCGATCTGCCGGCATTTCGACAGCGGATCCGTATCGTTCGCGAGGAGCTCTCCATGCTGGAAGGGGTGCTCAAACATCTCAAGGTGCGCTTGCCGGAGTCATCCCGGTGAGGCGGGTTTCAGGCCTGCTCGCGCTCTCTGCGGCGCTCCTGATCGGCCTGACCTGCTCGCAGGCCAGCGCCCAGCGTTCGCAGGAAATCGACGAGCTGTTCGGCGAGGAGGTCGAGGGGCCGGAGCTCGCACGCGAGATCGACAGAGCTCGCGTCGTGCCCGATCCGCGGGCGAGTGTCTCGGAGCCGGACGCGGCGGCCCCAAAGAAGCTGCGTTCGAAGGCCCGCAGGCGGGGCGACAGGCGCGTCGCGAGGTCGAGGGCCAAGGGGCGCAACAAGCTCTACGAGCAGCGGCAGAACGCATGGCACGTTGAGCCCACGGCCGAAGACTTCGCCCTCGCCGCGAGTCACTCGCCGCCACCACTCGTGCTGCGCACCGTGGGTGATGCGCCACCCGTCGTGCTCATTCCCGCGGGCGATGACGGGGGCTTCGATGCTGGCGCGCGTGCCGAGGCGGGAGGAGCCCTTGGCGGTTACGAAGGCGGGCCCGAGGTCCATCCGCGCCTGCTCGAGCTGATCTACAAGGCCGTGCGGCATTTCGAAGCACCTTACGCACGCGTGATTAGCGGCATCCGCAGAGATCGCGCCGCCAGCAGACACAGCCACGGAATGGCCGCGGACATCGTGCTCCCGAGCGTCACGGACGAGGAGCTGGCAGCGTTCTTTCGCCAGCAAGGCTTCGTGGGCGTGGGCGTCTACCCGCGCTCGGGCTTCGTGCACATCGACGTACGCGACCAGAGCTACTTCTGGGTCGATCGATCGCCTCCGGGCCGACGCTGGAAGGTGCGGCAGGTTCGCGCCGCCGAGGCCAAATCGAGTGACGAAGACGCACGCTTGCGAGGGGCGGAGCCCGTCACGAGTCCGCCTGACCTCGAGCGTGCCCTCACGAAGCGCACGTCGCGTAAGCGCCACCGGCGGCAGCGTGCGACGGCCTCACGCTAGCTTGCCGAGCTAGCCAGCCTTGCTGGCTTCGACGCGCGCGCGGGCCCAGTCGAGAGCGCGCGCCAGCTCTTCGTGCTCGCCACCCAGGTGAGGACCTTTGAGCTCGGCGAGTCCGCGCTCCGCCTCTGCCAAGTCCTTCTCAGCGGTGGCGCGATCGATCTGCGCGGGCTTCTTGAATGCGTCGGTGAGCAGCAGCACCCGGCCGGGGCCCGCTTCGACGAAGCCAGGGCCGACCGCTGCCACCTCGTCCTTGGAGCCGATGCGATAGCGTAGAACGCCGGCGCGGGTCGCGGCCAAGAGTGGAAGGTGGCCCGGCAGCACGCCGAACTCGCCCTCCACGCTGGGCGCGGTGACCATCTCGACCTCGGTGTCGAGCGCGAGCCCATCGGGCGTGGCGATCTCGAGCTTGATGCGGTCGGCCACGGCTCAGGCTCCCTGCAGCTTCTTGGCCTTGGCCTTCACGTCGTCGATGTTGCCCACGAGGTAGAACGCCTGCTCCGGAAGATCGTCGAGCTTGCCGCTGAAGATCTCCTCGAACGCCGCGATGGTCTGCTCGAGCGGCACGTACTTGCCCTCGAGGCCCGTGAACTGCGTGGCCACGAAGAAGGGCTGCGACAGGAAGCGCTCGATCTTGCGTGCGCGGTCGACCACCTTGCGGTCGTCTTCGCTCAGCTCGTCCATGCCGAGAATGGCGATGATGTCCTGGAGGTCCTTGTAGCGCTGCAGGA
>CAYNOM010000098.1:0-13767 GCA_964398415.1 uncultured Polyangiales bacterium
GTAGCGGTGGGCGCCGTGCTCTCGTACTGCTCCGCGCTGCACACGCTGAGCGCCTGACAGACGCGATCGGAAGTCGCCGTCGGGGGCCCCACCTCGAAATCAAGCTCGGTGCAGACGCCGACCGGAGCACACTCGCGGTCCGCGGTGGCCGAGCCCGGCGCCACCTCGAACTCGCTCGCGCTGCAAACCGTGTGCGGCTGGCAGGCGGTGACCGGATTGCGATCGGGTTCCCAGCTATCCTCGCCACACGATACGGGCACGGGGTCACCGGAATCGGTGCCCGCGTCGATGACTTCGTCGAGGTCGGCCTCGGAGCTGCAGCCGACCGCCAGGAGCATCAGTGCGCACGAAGTAAGGAGGGAACGACTGAACGACACGACTACTATCTCGCTTGCGTGGGGGGGGGAGGACCGCAACTGGAATGTAGTGTCCCCCGTCCCGTTCGGGCCACCAGGGATCACCCCAACGCGCCTCTGGAGTGTGTCCCGCCATCCGACCTGACCTGGCCCGGGCGGGCAAGCAGGTATGCAAGCGTTGCAGCCCGCGGTGCGCCGCGCCGGCGTGCCGCGCACGCGTGACGGGCGTGGGAAAGATAAAGCGTAATGATTGCTGACGTTGAGATAGTGGAGGCGCCGGGAGTCGAACCCGGGTCCGGAAGTGATCGGCGTTGGCATCTACGTGCGTAGTCTGTGTTTTGAATTCGCGATGGGTTGCGCCCACAGACAGGCTCGCTCCATCGCTATCAACCCTTGGTTTCGCACCTACGCCGGATCGAGCTCGCAGGCACTAGTCAGTTCAATGACGCCTCCACGTGAGCACTGACAGGCTCATCGCTTCGACGGCTCCTTTGGCTTAATTAGGCCGCGAGAGCGTATGCGTTGTCGTTCGCAATTACGTTTCTTGGAGTATTTGCGTCGTCCCAAGCCGACGGACACGCATCCAACGTTTCACATCCCCCGTCGAAACCGTATCGCCCCCAGGTTTTCAATAGGCCGCCCTCAGATGAAAAGCGTGCCCGCATGAGCAGGACCACAGTAGCCATGGGACCTGGCCCCTGCAAGCTGTGAACGTCGCTACAGAGCCGTCCGGTTTCGCTTGAGCCCCGTAGCCACAGGTGCGCCCTTCGGTTACAACACCTACGTGCTTCCCCCACCCCTTCCCGCGAAAAAAGACGTCGCGAGGGCTCTACTCCTCCGCGGCAGCGTGTTCATCCACTTGGACCCGCGAAAGCCAGGCGTGCTCGTCCCAGCCCGCTTGCGCATCCAGCCCCAAGTCGTGCTCCAGGTCGGCCTCGACATGCCAGTGCCGATTCCCGACCTGCGCATCGATGACGAGGGCGTCTACGGAACCCTGTCCTTCAAGGGCGTGCCTTTCACGTGCTTCGTGCCGTGGCACGCGGTCTTCGCCCTCGTGGGCGACGACGCCAAGGGCATGGTTTGGTCGTCCGAGATGCCGTTCGAGATCGCCTCTGAGGTCGATCGGCAGGGCCATCGCCGCAGGGCGAGCGGCGGCACGGAGCGTTGGGGCGATGCCCCCGGCGCCGACCTCGTGCGTCTCGACGACTTCCGCTCCAACCGCTCCCAGCGCCCCTCGCAGGTTGTGCCGAGGCGCAAGAGCGAGCGCCCGCCGAGCTTCGATCGCCCGTCGTACCTACGCGTGGTGAAGTAGCGGCTGTCCACAATCCGATGCTTCGACCGCATCGGATGAGGGCGCTCCTCGCCTTGCTTGGGTGCACGCATACTGAACGCGAGGCCCCGCAAGGCGGCTTGTCGAATTCGCTTGACGGTGTTGGCATGGCCCTCGCATACTGCCTCGTACAGCAGGCGGTCCGCCCTCAGCGTTCCCCCAACGCAGCGAATCGCTTCTCAGGCAGCTCGGCGACCCCCCATCCGCTTCGAGCTGCCGCTTTTATTCCGTCGTTCCAAGGACTTCGAGCGCGTCGAGCGATCCGCCGAGTGCGCTTGCTGTGCACGTTTTTCGCCCGATGAAGTCCCCTGAACGTGGCAGTGCGCACAACGGCGACATTTCACGACTGATGGGTATGAACAGATCGGCTCGTACAGTGGTGACGCAATGCCTCTTGCAGGCAAGGGGGCTCGGCACGGCCCGCAAGCTTCACGCTAGCTACGTCCAGTACGCTTCACAGACGCTCGGGAGCCTGGCCAACTCGCGGAAAAGGTGCGTTAAAATGCTGACGGGGCCCGCGTTTCCGCTGGCCCCGCCAAACCCCCCTAGTGTCGCAAAGCCCCCCTACTTGGCTCGGCGTCCCCTGTGAAGAATAGTAAAGCACAGCTGAGTTTTCCGATCAATGCGGAAGTGCAAAGTCATTTCAAATTCGAACTGCAAGTGAGGTTGCAGGCGTGAAAGGCTTCGAATGCGCTCAGGATCTGGTAAATGGGGCCGTCCCGTACGGCTTTTGTCGAGCGGCCTTGGCAACCCATTCGCCTTCGCCGAAACTGTTGTAAGCACAAGGACTCTTCATGGCTATCGCTCCGCGCAATCCGGATGAGCTGCTTCGCGACGTACCCGTTCTGTGTGACTTGCCGCAGCAGGACCTCACCGCCTTGGCGGAGGTTGCTGAAGTGCGTAAGGCCGCCCGAGCTGCACCGCTGTTTCAGGAGGGCCAGGCCGCAGAAGGCCTGTTCATCATGCGAACCGGGGAAGTGAAGCTCGTGAAGAGCGGCAAGGACGGTCGCGAGCAGATCCTTTACCTCGCTCGACCCGGTCGTCCCATCACGGAGGGCATCCGCTTCGATGCGGGCGCCTATCCCGCGAGTGCGGTGGCGATGCGTGCGGCGAGCGCCCTGCTCATCACCAACGATGCCCTCGCCAGCCTAGGCGAGCGCCGGCCTGCGGTGATGCGCGCGGTGGTCGACCTGCGCGCGCGTCGCGTCGACCGTCTGCTGGCGTTGGTCAGCGACCTGTCTCTGCGCACGGTGCCCGCGCGTCTCGCTTCGTTTCTTTGCACGCTCGTGGCGCAGCGCAGTGTGAGGGGCGAAGAGAGCAAGACGCTCGTGCGCGATCTGACCACGGAAACCGTGGCGGGCCGTCTGGGGACAGTACGCGAGGAGATCTCGCGCGGGCTTGCGCTGCTCGAGCGTGAAGGGGCGCTCAAGGTGAGCCCCGACATGATCATCATCGAGGATCTCGCGCGCCTCGAGGCCATCGCCTACGGCTCGCGCCGCGGCTGAGATGACCGAGGGCGCCCCGCACGGCTCCGCGCACGATGGGCGGCGCAGCGGGCCGTTCGTGGCGGTGCTCGCGCTGTGTGCGGCAAGCCTTGCGATCGCAGCGTGGGCGTCGCCCCTGTTCGAAGGCTCGCTGTCGCCTCAGCTCGCGTACGTCGTCGCATTCTCGGCGGTGTCGGCCGAGCTCTTGCTCGCGGCGCGCTTCGTGCCGCTGCTTCCGCCGCGCGTCGCGGGGGCGCTCGCATTCGCGGCGGCGCTTTGCCTTTTTGCTCTGCGTGGCCAGGCGCCCACGCTGCCCTCGGCGCTTGCGGTGACGTTGTGCCTGCTCTCGGCGAGCACCCTGCTCGGAGCTGTCGTGGGGGCGCGGATTCAGGTGCCTGGACATCTGCTCGCGGTCTTCGGAGTGTCGGCGCTAGCCGACCTTTGGAGCGTCTACGATCCGACGGGTCCGTCGGCGCAGCTCGCGCAGCAGGTGGTCGAGCGTCCCGAGCAGCTCGTGCTCTTCGCGCTGGCCTTTCCGATGCTCGGCTCAACGCGCATCGAGGCTATCATCGGAGCTGGCGATATCGTGTTCGCAGCCCTGTATCTCGCGACGCTGCGCAGACACGGTCTCGCGGCGACGCGCACCGCGTGGGCCATGTTCGGTGCCATGCTCGCCGGGCTTCTGCTGATCCTGATCTTCGAACGCGCGCTTCCGCTCTTGCCGCTGATCGGTGCAGCCGTCGTACTGGCTGAGCCGCGTACGCGCTCGCTTCCGCCACAGGACCGGCGTAGCTTTGGTGTCGTGCTCGTCGTGTTGAGCGCGTTTCTCGTCTATCGACTGTTGAGGTGACCGTGACTCTTCCGGGACGTATCGAGCGCATTGCGCGCCTCGTCGCTCAACCCTCCGTGAGCAGTGCCGCGCCCGGTTGGGACCAATCGAATCGCGGCGTGATCGACACGCTCGCCGAGTGGGCCGAGGAGGCGGGGTTCGCTGTCGAGCGCCTCCCCGTGGAGGGCGAGCCGGGCAAGTCAAACCTGATCGCGACGTTCGGACGCGGCGCAGGCGGCCTGGTCTTGGCCGGGCACACCGATACGGTGCCCTACGATCTCTCGCGCTGGGCGAGCGATCCCTTCGTGTTGCGCGAAGCCGAGGGCAAGCTGTTCGGTCTCGGCACCTCGGACATGAAGGGCTTTCTCGCGCTCGCGCTCGAGGCCGTGGCGGGGCTCGATCCGGACACGCTGTCGTCTCCGGTGGTGCTGCTGGCGACGGCCGACGAGGAGAGCAGCATGGCGGGGGCACGCGCCCTCGTTCGAGCACAGCGCCCGCGCGGCAGGCACGCGGTGATCGGCGAGCCCACCGACATGCGTCCGGTGCGCGCGCACAAGGGCGTGATGCTGGAGCGGCTGCGCGTGATCGGTCGCTCGGGGCATGCGAGCGATCCGCGTCTCGGCAACAGCGCCCTCGATGGCATGGCCAAGGTGCTCGACGCGGTGATCGCTTTTCGCGCCGAGCTCGCGCAGCGTTTCGCGAATCCAATCTTCGAGCTGCCCTCGCCAACCATGAACCTCGGACGCATTCACGGCGGCGACAGCGGAAATCGCATCTGTGGCGAGTGTGAGCTCGACGTCGACGTGCGCGTCTTGCCCGGCATGGACGTCGACGCCCTGCGCACGGAGCTGAGGCAGCGCGCAGAGCATGCGCTGAGCGGCACGGGCCTCGCGCTCGAACATCGCGCCCTGTTTCTCGGCTCACCTCCGCACGAGCTCTCGCCTGAGGCGCCCATCTTGAAGGCCACCGAAGAGCTCACGGGGGAGGGCGCAGTGACCGTGGCCTTCGGCACCGAGGCGCCCTTTCTCGCGGAGCTTGGGGCCGACACGATCGTGATGGGGCCGGGCGACATCGCCCAGGCGCACAAGCCCGACGAGTACCTGCGCGTCGACCGTCTCGCGCCCACCGTCGACGTGCTGCGCGGCCTCGTGCAGCGCTTTTGCGTCGCCCCCTGAACGGAGCCACCATTCGCGCATGAAAGACGTACCCGGCCGCTCGTTCGTCGACTGGTTTCGCCACTGTGCTCCGTACATCCACGCGCACCGCGGGCGTACGTTCGTGATCGCCTTCGGCGGCGAGGCCGTCGAAGATCCCGAGTTCTCCCGCCTCGTGCACGACCTTGCCCTGCTCTCGAGCCTCGGTGTGCGACTCGTGGTGGTGCACGGCACGCGTCCGCAGATCGAGAGTCGCCTGCGCGAGGCCGGCATCGAGAGCGAGTTCCACGATGGCCTGCGCGTGACGCGCGCCGAAGCCCTGCCGCTCGTCAAGGAGGCGGTTGGCATGACGCGTGTGGAGATCGAATCCAAGCTCTCCATGAGCCAACCCGACTCTCCCATGTCGAATGCGCGCTTGCGCGTGGCCACGGGCAACTTCGTCACCGCCCGTCCCGTCGGTGTGCGAGACGGCGTCGACTACTGGTACACCGGCGAAGTGCGTCGCGTCGACACGGAGGCCATTCACCAGCGTCTCGATGCGGGGGCCGTGGTGTTGATCTCGAACCTCGGTTACTCGTGGACGGGTGAGGTCTTCAACCTCGGCGTGCACGAGGTGGCGAGCGGTGTCGCCGAGGCGCTCGGTGCCGACAAGCTCGTGTGCTTGACGGAGGGCGAAGGGCTCGTCGATCGCGAGGGTAAGGTCATCCGCGAGGTGAGCCCAACCGTGGTCGAAGAGATCGGCCTCGAGCGCGAAGACCTGCCCACCGACGTGAAACGTTGGGCCCTCGCTGGCGCGCGCGCGTGCCTCGGAGGCGTGCGGCGTGTGCACCTGCTGGCACGTCACATCGACGGAGCCTTACTGCAAGAGCTCTACACCCGCGATGGTGCAGGCACGTTGGTGGCGGTGGAGGCCTTCGAGGGCATGCGCTCTGCGACGCCTCGCGATTTGCCCGGCGTGCTCGAGCTGATTCGCCCGCTCGAGGCGCGCGGCGTGCTCGTGCCCCGCTCGCGCGAGCGCATCGAGCAAGAGATCGACAAGTTCGTGGTGCTGGAGCGCGACGGTGTGGTGGTGGGCTGTGGTGCGCTCTATGCCTTCGGCGAGGGGCAGGTGGGCGAGGTGTCGTGCTTTGCGGTCCATCGCGACTACCAGAGCGGCGGTCAGGGCGACCGCCTGCTGTCGTTTCTGGAAAAACGCGCTGTGCAGCAGGGGATGCGCAAGCTTTTCATCCTCACCACCCACACGGCCCACTGGTTTCACGAGCGTGGCTACGCGCCGTCGTCGCCGGACGCGCTGCCTCCCGACCGGCGCTCGCTTTACAACCCGTCTCGTGGCTCGAAGGTCTACGAGAAGCTGCTGTATCCGCAGACGCCTCCCTGGTGAGCTATCGAACGCACCACAGGGGCGCTGGCCCGCCCCTTTTCCCAGTGCTAGGGCAAGCAGCTACGAAGCCGGCGGCCTTGGGTGCGCCGGGAGGCAGAGTGCATGTCCGAGCAAGTTTCCGAGGTGGCCTCCAGCGATGCAGAGCGCGAGCGCATCGTGGGCGAAGAAGAGCGCGTGCTTTCGCGCGTCACGAGGCATCTCGAGAACCGTGAGGTGCGTCGTTCGAACGCGCCGCTGATCGATTACGACAAGGAGCTGCTCAGCCTCCGCGACGCGATCAACGAGGCGCGCCTCGAGGACATCCCGCCGCTGCTCGAAGAGATGGAGCGCCTGCAGGGGGTGGCCGCACGACGCGCAGAGGTCACCGAGTCGCACATCGACCCCAAGTCGCCGTACTTCGGTCGCCTCGTGCTGCACGAGGGTGAGCAGAAGCGCGAAATCCTCATCGGACGCGGCACCTACCTCGATTCACGCACCGGTGTGCGCATCGTCGACTGGCGTGACGCGCCGGTGAGTCGTCTCTACTACCGCTACGAAGAAGGCGACGATTACGACGAGGAGTTTGGCGGGCGCGAGGTCACGGGCGAGGTGCTCACACGTCGCAGCCTCGCGATCAGCGATGGCACCCTACGGCGCATCGGCAGCCCCCAGGGCATCTTCGTGAAGACGCACGATGGCAACTGGTTGCGTGCGGATGATGGCGCGCGCTTGCACGGCGGGCAGGGCTCGGCACCGCGCGCGGAGCAGTATCGTGCGCCGGCCGGCAGGCTCGGCGTGGGCGGCGACGGACAGCGTCGCGTCGACAAGTTCCTGCCCGAGATCGCGGCCATGATCGATCCGCGTCAGTTCGACCTCATCACGCGTCCGAGCTCAGGCCTCGTGGTGATTCAGGGCGGCGCTGGCAGCGGCAAGACCACCATAGGTCTTCACCGACTCGCCTACCTCGCCTACCAGGATCCGAAGCGCTTTCGCCGCGACAAGATGCTGGTGGTGGTCTTCAACAAGGCCCTCGCTCGCTACATTTCGCGCGTCTTGCCGGCGCTCGGTGTCGAAGGCGTCTCGGTCGTCATCTATCAAGACTGGGTCGAAAAGCTGCGCCGCGAGCACTTCCCGCTGCTACCGAAAGAGTCCGCGGACGACACGCCGGCCTGCGTCAGTAAGCTGAAGAAGAGCCCGGCCATGCTCGCGCTCATCGATGAGCGCATCGAGGCCCTGGGCCGCACGATCGTCGACACCATGCTGCAGGGCCTGACCGACGCTTCGGATCGCGAGCTGCTCGAGCGGGTCTTCACCGACACCAAGAGCTACGCGCTTTCGCTACGCCTCGAGGCCCTGTCGCGCTGGGCGCAGAACGAACGCTCGCTCTCCGCTGGCGTGCGCCGCGCGATCCAGTCGGCGGTCAGCAAGCACCAGCGGCACGCCGCCGACGTGCTCGCCGTGTGGGCCGAGCTGCTCACCGATGACGCGCTCATGCGCGATGGCTTCAGGCGCCACGACCCCGACGAGATGAGTGAAGCGGAGCTCGAGCAGGCGCTCGCTTGGTGTGCGCGCCGTTGCCCCACCGTGGTGCACGAGCTAGACGAGAGAATCGACGAAGGTGTCACGGCCGAGAGCTTGCGTGCACGCGAGCGCGACGAGCGTGGTCTCGACCTCGCCGATCAGGCCGATCTCGATGCCAAGGGAGACGCGCAGGACGCCGATGACGACGACATCGTCACCGACCCCGACCATCCCACCGCCATCGATCGCGAGGACGAATCGCTGCTCCTCGTGCTGCATCAGCGGCTGCGCGGGCCACTGATGAACACGAAGGGGCGCGAGAAGCTCGAGTACGAGCACATCTTGATCGACGAGGCGCAAGACCTGAGCCCCGTCGAGCTCGCGATCGTCGTGGGCACGACCACTCCCCAAAAGAGCCTCACGCTGGCCGGCGACGTCGCGCAGCGCCTTCACATGGACAACGGCTTTCGCAGTTGGTCCGAAGTGCTCGGCCAGCTGGGGCTGTCGCACGTCGAGGTCGAGCCGCTCAAGCTCAGCTATCGCTCCACCTACGAGATCATCGAGTTCGCCCACGAGGTGCTCGGCCCGCTCGCGCCCGAAGAGATGGGCAAGGCCACGCGCGGCGGTGCGCCGGTCGAGTTGTTTCGCTTCGCGCACAGCGGCGACGCGGTGGGCTTTCTGGGCGAGTCGCTGCGTGATCTGGCGCGCGCCGAGCCGCGCGCCTCGGTGGCGGTGGTCGCGCGCTACCGCGAGCAGGCCGATCTCTACTACCGAGGCCTCTTGAACGCCGAGGTGCCGAACGTGCGCCGCGTCGCCGACCAGGACTTCGCGTTCAAGCCCGGCATCGACGTCACCGACGTGAAGCAGGTGAAGGGGCTCGAGTTCGACTACGTCGTGCTGCTCGAGGTGAACGGCGCCACCTATGGCAACAACGAAGAGGCGCGTCACCTCTTGCACATCGCGGCCACCCGCGCAGCGCACCAGCTGTGGCTGACCTGCACAGGCGAGCCTTCGCCGCTCATTCCGGCCCTGCTGCGCGAGCGCGGCTACTGAGTTGCGATGCGACCCGACGCGCTCAGACGTGCGGTCGAGCGTCGGCGCGCGCTCGGTCTGCCCAACGCGGACACGAACGCCTTTCGTCTCGTGCACGGCGCGGGCGACGACTTCGACGGCGTGACGGTCGACGTCTACGCCGAGTTTTTGGTCGCGAGCACTTACCGCGAGCTGACGGCCGAGCAGGAGAGCTCGCTGCTCGATGCGCTCTTTGCGCTCGGCTACGCCGGGGTGTACCTCAAGCGGCGTCCGAAGACGGCGAGTCGGCTCAGCGAAGAGGAGCGGCGCGAGCGCGCACCCGAGCACGCGCTGCGGGGTGTGGATGCACCTTCGGCCTTGGTGGTGCGCGAGTCGGGGGTGCCCTTCGAGGTGCGCCTCGGTGATGGCTTGAGCACCGGCCTGTTTCTCGATCAGCGCGACAATCGCGCCCGGTTGCGTGACGTGGCCCGCGACCGCAGCGTCCTCAACCTGTTTGCATACACCTGCGCGTTTGGCGTGGCGGCTGCGCTTGGGGGCGCGCGTAGCACGACGAACCTCGACGTTGGAAAGGGCGTGCTCGAGCGGGGCAAGCGCAACTACGCGCTCTCGGGCCTCGAGGGCTCCGCGCACACGTTCTTGGCCCGCGACGCGCTCGAGGCGCTGCCCCGTCTCCACAAGCGCGGCGAGCGCTTCGATCTCGTGGTCCTCGATCCGCCGAGCTTCGCCACGACGAAGCGCGGTCGTTTCAGCGTCGAGCGCGACTATCCAGAGCTCGTCAGCGCTGCGTTGCTCGTCGTGGCAGACGGCGGGGCGCTGCTCGCCTGCACCAATCACCAGGCGACGAGCGAGGAGCGCTTCGAGCGCATGCTGGCTTCGACGCTGGCCCGCGACACGCGCCGAGGGCAGATCGAGCTCGTCCCGCCGCCCCCGGACCATCCCCCAGACCCGCGTGAGGGTGCCCACTTGCAAACGGGCTGGATTTGGCTGCGCTGAGGCTTTTTCCATTGCAGCCCCTCGGCTCGCGGATAGAATCGAAACTTAGCGTGCACGAGACCCCCTCTCGTCTAAGCTTTGCCCGTCGGCGTAGCGCGGTGGACAACCAGGGGGCCACGCCGGTTGATGAGGGCTCGAGATGGGCCCGACGTCGTGTTCTGTGACCCGCCGCGCTGGCGCATGACGCGCGGCTCAGATTTCAGTCAAAGGGGACAGGGACCTGGCGCGTGTCGAGGACACGCCGGCTGGGCCCAGAGAGACCATGGCCGAAAGTCCACTGATCGACACCAAGAACGACCAGACCATCGCCCAACACGTCGCGAGACTGTCGGACCGCGCGATCCAACGCATCACGGGGGGCAACGCATTTCTGCGCGGCCGCCTGTATGCGCGGCGCAACGCGGTCGTAGACCTCACGGCGTCGGGCACGACAGCGGGAGCCAAGATCTTGGTCCGCGCAGATCAGCCCTACGAGACGCAACTCGGGTTGACGAGCGAGGGTCAGATCATCTCCCACTGCTCTTGCCCCGCGTGGCGCGGGCCCACCGGACACTGCAAGCATGTCGCGGCGGTGCTCGTGGCGCTGCGCGATCGCGAGCGGCCACCGAAGGGCAGGGCTGACGGTGAGATGCCGCAGGCGATGCCGCTTGGAGCCCCCGCGCCCGCTGGTGGTTCGGGCGTGCCCGCCCAGAGGCTCAGTGCTGCCGCCGTGGCAGCCTCCAACGGCGCGGACGCTGCGGGTACAGTGTCGGTCGGTGGAAAGCGCCGCAGATCGCGCCGTCGACGAAGGGGCGCCAACGGCGAAGGCGGTGGGGGTCCGATCATCGAGGTCGTGGCTCCTTCACGCTCGACCACCGAGGCGCGAGGCAGCCTCGAGGCTTGGTTGCCGCCGCAGGTGGCCCCCCGTCCCACCGAGCTCGAGTTCAGGCTCGCCGTGCGACCGGCCTCGATCGCCGTCACCGCCGTGCTCGCCGGCACGCGCCAAGCGATCTCGCTGAACGATGCGCTCGCCGGCTTCAACACGCTCGCCACCAGCGTGCGTCCGCTGATTCGCGCCCTCGCTCGTCACACGAGTCGCGGTGCGCCTGCGACGGCTGAGGTGCGTAGCGAGGATGCAGCCGAGATCCTCAGCATGCTCAAGGGGCGGCGTGTGCTGCTCGAGCCGGCGTCGATGGAGCTGCGCTTCATGGATGAGCCGCTGCGGCCGAAGATCGAGCTCGACCTCGCCAATGGCGGGGCGGTGCGCGTGCGCGTGGTGTTCGAGCAGTCCTCGGGCAGCCGTCGCTTTCCGCTGTCGAGCGGTGCTTGGTTCGAGGGCACTCCCGGCTGGTACGTCGACACCACCGAGGGCGTCGCGCGCCCCGTGGCCGACAACGTCACGCCCGCGTGGCTGCAGCGTCTCTATCGCTCGCCCGCGCTCGTGCATCCCGTGTCCGATCTGCCCCACGTGCTGACGGACTTCTTGCCGCGTGTGGCTGCGTCGCTTGGCGCACCCTTGCCGACGCTCGAGTCGGTGGCCGATGTCATCGACGTGCCGCCCCGCTTCACGCTGCGCGCGAGCGGCGAGCTCGTCGAGGCGCACGCGCAGCTGACGGTTTCGTACAAAGACTTCACCTTCGACGTACCGCCCCGCGATCTGCCACCGCCTCTGTCTTTCCTCGAACAGCCAGGAGAGGGCGGACGTCCCCGCGTCGTGCGTCGCGAGGTGGGCCTCGAGATGACCGGCGTGCAAGAGCTGCTCAACCACGGCTTCGAGGTCGAAAACGGCGAGCTCGTGGTGCGCGGCGACAAGGCCATCGCGTTCTGGACCAAAGGCATCTCCGAGCTGCCCGAAGCCTGGGAGCGACTGATCCCGGACGACCTCGCCGACGTGCGCGTGCGCAAATCGGCGGTCAGCGCGCGGATGCGCGTGTCGAGCGGCGTCGATTGGCTCAACCTCGACATGATGTTCGGTGCCGATGGCGTCGCCGTCAGCGAGAACGAGCTGCGCATGTGTCTCGAGCAGGGGCGCAAGCTCGTGCGGCTGTCCGACGGCACCTACGCGCCCGTGAAGGCGCAAGAGGTGAGTGCGGTGCTCGAGCGCATGGCCGAGATCTTCGCAGGGGTGGGCGAGGATCGCCACGTACCCCTGTCGCAGGCGGGGCGCGTCCAAGAGCTGATGCGGCTCGTGTCCGATCAGAACGTGCAGAGCACCGCGAAGACGCTGTTCGGCAAGCTCGAAGACATCGGCCAGATCGAGAGCATCGCCAAGCCTCGCACGCTGCGCGCGAATCTGCGCCCCTACCAGAAAGACGGCTACTCATGGCTCGTCTTTCTGCACAACCTGGGCACCGGGGGCATCCTCGCCGACGACATGGGTCTCGGCAAGACGGTGCAGGCCATCGCGCTTCTGCTTTGGGCGAAGAGCAAGGAGGGCCGCGGCCTCAATCTCGTGGTGGCCCCCACTTCCGTGGTGCCGAACTGGCAGCGCGAGATCGAGAAGTTTGCGCCGTCGTTCAAAACGGTGCTGTGGCAGGGGCCCGATCGCCAGGAGCGAGCTGCCGAGCTCGAGGAGGCCGATGTCGTGATCACGAGCTACGCGCTCTTGCGTCGCGACGAGGAGTTTCTGCACACGCTCGACCTACGTTACGTGATCCTCGACGAGGCGCAGCACATCAAGAACCCGATGAGCGCCACATCGCGCGCGGCCAAGCGCCTCAAGGGCACGCGCCGCCTCGCCATGACGGGTACGCCCATTGAGAACCGCCTCAGCGAGATCTGGTCGATCTTCGACTTCGTCTCTCCGGGGCTGCTCGGCGGCCTCACCAACTTCGAGGAGAAGTACGCGCGTCCCATCGACCGCGGAGATCAGGAGGCCGCAGGTCGCTTGCGCGCCACGATCCATCCCTTCGTCCTGCGCCGCACGAAGTCCGAGGTGGCGAAGGATCTACCCGAGAAGATCATCCAGGAGATGGTCGTCCCGATGTCCGAGGAGCAGAACAAGCTCTACAAGCAGATCCTGCGCCAGGTACGCGAGAGCGTCATGAGCGAGGTGGAGAAGCAGGGCATCCAAAAGTCGTCGATCCAGATCCTCGCCGCACTCACGCGTCTGCGTCAGGTCGCCTGCGATCCACGCCTGCTCGGGCTCGAGGGCAACTTCGACGAGGAGAGCGGCAAGCTCAACGCGCTCAAGGAGATCGTCTCCGAGGCCGCGGCCGGTGGTCACCGGGTGCTGATCTTCAGCCAGTTCGTGTCGATGTTGAAGCTCATCCGAGATTCGCTCGATGCCGAGAAGATCAAGTATCTGTATCTCGACGGGAGCACGAAGGATCGCCAGGAGCTCGTCGACAAGTTCAACGGCGACGAGTCGCAGACCGTGTTCCTGATCTCGCTCAAAGCGGGCGGTACCGGTCTCAACCTCACGGGCGCCGACACGGTCATCCACTTCGATCCGTGGTGGAATCCCGCGGTCGAGGATCAGGCCACAGATCGCGCGCATCGCATCGGCCAGACCAAGGTGGTGAGCGTGTATCGCCTGATCGCGCGCGACACGGTCGAGGAGAAGATCCTGCAGCTCAGCGACAAGAAGCGAGAGCTGGTGGCCAACGTGCTGCAGACCGAGGACGTGGGCCTCAAGGGGATGACGAAGGCTGACGTAGAGTCGCTGTTCTCCGACTAGGCAGTGTCTTCATAGGCGCTGATTTCTGGATCAAATCGATCGGTTGTGAT
>CAYNOM010000099.1:0-5408 GCA_964398415.1 uncultured Polyangiales bacterium
GCGCCGCGCCCCCTGACGTCGCAAGACCTCGAGCTGCGCATTCACGGCGTTGATCTCCACCTGCACCGCACGCATGTCCTCGCCGCGCGCGCCCGCTTCCAAGAGCGAGAGCTGGGCCTTCTGCGCCTCGACCTCCGCCGCGCGTGCGTCGCGCTCTGGCCGCAGCAGGCTCTCATCGAGGGAGGCCAACACCACCTTGCCCTCGAGATGATCGCCCTCCGCCACCGTCACGCGTTCGATGCGCCCGGAGACCTCGAAGCTGAGGGTTCGCGTATCGAGCTCGACCACGCCCTGCAGGGGCTCGGCCGTGACGGCGATGGCCCGATCACAGCCCGTCGCCACCCAAGCCAGCCCGAGGAGCCCCAGGGCCACCGCGGCATTTCTAATCATACGTCTGAAAATAATCTAGACCGCAGTCGCTGGCAAGCCGCCTGCCTCCGCCGCAGCCGTCAGCCTTCCGCGCCAGCCAGGGCGAACGTGACTTTTGCGAAGCCTTTCTTGGGCTTAGGCATCGGCCAGTTGCGCAACCCCTCGGCGATGCAGTCGAGGTGCTCGGCGTCGTGGCCCTCTGCCGAGGCCACTCCGGCCGAAACGACCCTGCCCTTTTCGCTCACGTAGGCCGTGATCTGAAATGACGTGGTCTGCCCGCTGATGCCACACGCATCACGCAACGTCTCGGCGTGCCGATCGACGATGCGCCCCACGCGCTGACTCTCCCAGAGCTCGGGCAGGCGACTTCGGAGCATGGGCTCGAGGTACATGGTCCAGCTCGCGCGCGCGGCGCCACCATTGGGGCGCGGAAAGGGCGTCTCGAGGATCACCTGCGCGAGGCAGCGCTCGAGCACGCGATCACCGACATCGGAAGCGCGCACGTCGACGCCCGTCACGCTGCCGTTCGCGGCGACGGCGATGCTGAACTCGACCTTCCCTGCGAGCACGGGCAAAGCATCGGCGCGCGGTTCGTGGCACTCCGCGAAGGCCTGCGCGCGCTTGTCCATGGTGAGCCGTACGTCGAAGCCCGACAGGCTGCCCTCGATGCCGCGCACGGCCACGGCCGCGTCTGCGCGACGTTCGCGCTCGTCACGCTGGTCGTGCTCGGCCTTCGGATTCTCGACCCGCACGGCTGTCGAGCTCGCGGCACCACACGCCGCACACAGGGCGAGAAGGCCCGCCATCCATCGCTTCATGCCCACCTCCGACCCAAGCCTTAGAGCACGATCCGAGGTCCGAGTGCTGTGCTTTTTCGCGCGACTTCACGGGCTGGCTGGCTGCCAGCGGATGGTGAAACGAACGGCTCCCGTGCTCGCGAACTGGCTCGCGTCGGTGGTGACGTCGGCGCGGCAGCCCACGAAGTCGGCTTGTCCGCAAAAACCACCCTCCCACAGCCGCAACAGCCCCTCGTGCCTGCGCGCGATGGGCGGCAGGCCACGCGCTTCCAGCACGGCCTGTGAGGGCTCGTCGTGGATGCGCAGCTCGCCGCAGTGTCGCGAGACCATGCTCCAGGCGCGCGGGGTGCGCGCGTACAGGGCGAGCGGCGTCGCACCCCACAGCGCAAGCCCCCCCTGCGCGAGCGTACCGATGAGAGGCTGGTCGATGCTCGCGCGCAGGGAGTAGCGCCAGAAGGCGCGCGCGGTGTCGGTTCCACAGCTCGCGATGCGTTCACACAGCCCGAGAAACACCGCGCCGTCCTGCCACGACAGAGACGATGCACCACGAATCGTGGCGCGCAGTTCCGGCCCCACTGCGTCGATCAAGCGTGCACGCTCCTGATGAGGCCAGCGCTTGATCGTTCCGACGGTGAATTTGGCCCAACCTGCGCGGAACAGTGGTTCTTCGGACTTGGTCACGTGGGCTCGTTCGTCGCAGGCGGCGCGCCTACGTCGATGAGATTACCGCATCGCCCCGCGGCGCATCGAGAACCTTCTCGAGCACGCCCCCCGCGGGACCATCTTGCTCTTCGCGCGTCCTCGTGCGACCCTGCTTCTGAATCGAAAGGAGGTGCCTATGATTGCCCTTGTTCAGCTCGCCCGCGTCATCCGCACCTCGTCGCACCCCGCACGCGCGCTCTGAGCACGCACCCAGCGGAGCACGCAGCCGCGGTGGCTCTGCCATCGCCCCACCTGCGTTCGGTCGTCGAGGCGTCGGTCTCCGTCGTCACCTCGACCCGAAAGCCCGCACGTCATGATCAGCCTCGATTCACTCGGATTCGATTCCTTTTTCTCCCAACAGATCTCCGCTGACGAGGCGCGCACCCTGCGCGTCGCACGCGTCATGAGCGACCGCCGCGACAGCTACGCGCTGAGCGGCGAAATCAGCTGCCATGCGGCCGTATCCCTCGGTTTACGCCACGCGATCGAGCGCCGAGAGTCGCCGCGGCCGACCACCGGCGATTGGGTCCTCGTCGAGGGCGGCGCCACCCCGACCTTGGCCCGGGTGCTCACGCGACGCACGGAGCTGCGACGTCGGCGAGCGGGCAGCGAGGTGGCAGAGCAAGTCATCGCAGCCAACGTCGACCTGTTCTTCGTGGTCACGTCGGCCAACCGCGACTTCTCTCCGCGACGGCTCGAGCGCTATCTCGCCGCCGTGCGTGACAGCGGCGCGCAGGCGATCATCGTGCTGAACAAGTGCGATCTCGTGCAGGACCTCGCCCCCTATCGCCAGACGGTCGCCGAGCTCGCACCGGAGGTCGGGCTACTCATGTTGAGCGCTGAAGCCGGCACCGGACTCGAAGCGCTCGCTGCTGAGCTCACACCGGGACGCACCGTGGCCTTCGTCGGCTCGTCGGGCGTCGGCAAGTCGACCCTCGTCAACCGCCTGCTGGAGCACAGGACGCTCCCGACGCAAGCCATCGGCTTCGAGGATCGCGGGCGCCACACCACCACGCATCGCGAGCTCATGTGCCTTCCGCAGGGCGGTTTGCTGATGGACACGCCAGGCATGCGCGAGCTGGGACTCGTGGTAGACGCGAGCGCGCTCGACGCCACGTTCGCGGACGTTTCGACCCTCGCCGCCGCATGCCGCTTCGCAGATTGCCGTCACGCGCGCGAGCCCGGTTGCGCCCTACGCGCCGCCGTCGAGAGCGGTACGCTGTCCGCGGCTCGCCTCGATGCATACCTGACTCTCGGGCGGGAGGTCGCAGCGCACGCGGCGCGCAGCTCGCCCGAAGCCTCCCACAACACCAAGCGACGCTGGAAGACGGTGCACATGCAGATGCGCGGCATGAAGAAGCACAATCGCAAGCACGCCTGGGACGACGACTGAGCGGCCGCGAGGAGGCGGAGCCCTTTACGCGGTGGCCGCGTCCATGCGGCGCTGCATCTCCTGGGGGCTCACGTCCTCCATCCGCGTGGCGAGATGCCAGCGATGCCCGAACGGGTCTGCTGTGCGGTCGCCAAAGAACTCGTCGCGAAGCGGCCTGAGCACCGTCGCGCCCGCGTCGAGCGCACGCGTCACGACCTCGTCGACGTTCTCTACGTAGAGGTGAATCGACACGCTCGTTCCACCGACGGAAATGGGGCTCAGCGCGCCGAAATCGGGGTACTCGTCGGCGAGCATCAGCAGCCCGCCCCCGACGTCGAGCTCCGCATGGCCGACTTTGCCGTTCGGATCCGTCAGACGGGAGCGCTCCTGCGCCCCGAAGGCCTTACGGTAGAACTCGATCGCGGCCGGCGCGTCGCGCACGATGATGTACGGCGTCAACGGCTGACTGGGATTGGGGATGGGCTGAGTCATCCGCGCAAGATAACAGACTCAGGTCCGCGCGCGCCGGCGTCGCGCAAACCAAAGTCCGGCCACGAGGCACGACAGCCAAGCGTTCGATGCCGACGGCCCGGCACCGCCCGCTGCGCTGCATCCCGAATCCGCACCTCGACTCGCGATGGGCTCGGGTCCGACCGTCGCGGGGTCCCTTCCCTCAGTCAACCCCGAGTCGTTGGTGGCGCCGCCCGAGCCGCCCTCGGGGGTGGGCCCTGCCCCGGGTTCGTTCGTCGCGGCGTCGGGTACGGCCGCTCCGCCATCTCTGCTCTCGTCGGACCCGCCGGCATCGGTGGGCACGGGGTCGGTCGGGTCCAGCGGGTCGGTGGGATCGGTCGGATCCGTCGTGTCCCTGGGATCGGAGGGAACCGTCGGATTCACGATCGGATCCGGCGTGCCGTCGGGGTTGACCTGTGCCTCACAGGCCTGCCACTGGGCCCCGCAGTTCGATTCGACACAGGCCTGTTCGTTGGCGCTCCCAGGAACCTTCCGGCAGTTCTCGCCCCAGCAGTTCACGAGCGGCCTCAGCGTCGTGCGGGCCGACAGGGTGCCCTTGTCGAGGCACGCCGTCGAGCAAGACCCATCGGCGCTGTCGGCGCAATCCACGAACAGGCACGAGAGCATCTCACCGCAGCTGTCTGCACCGCACACGGCGTGATCACAGATTCCGTCGCTGGCACAGGCCTCGGCGCACAGGCAGCGGTCGGTATCGACAGCGCAGGACTCGAAATCGTCTCCAACGTGGTGCGCAATCCAGTCTGCGAATCGATCGACGCGGGTCGCCTTGGTGCCGTTGGTGCAGGGATCGCAAGTGCCCCCCTGACAACCGAGGGCCGCGGAGACGACGCCGACCACGGTCAGCGCGCCGTCGATCTCGATCATGCCTGGCCCACCGGAGTCTCCGAAACACAGGCCGGTCCCGTCGAAGCCGTGGCTGTAGGTGACGAGGTCGATGCGCTCGATGGGCACGCTCGTACGACGCTTGCGCCCGAGGCCCAAGAACGAGCTCGTGCCGCTCGTGCTGCCGTAGCCCACGTAGAGCGTCTGGCTACCGAGGAAGGGCGCGAGGTCGCGCGTGTTGTACGCGACAGGTCGCGCCACGTTCGATGGGACTGCGTCTTTGAGCTTGATGAGCGCGAGGTCGTACAGCGAGCCGATGGGGTTGTCGTCGTAACGCGGATGAACATAGCGCGCGGCGATCGCAAACTGACGGCCGCTCTTGGCGTCGGGCCCCACCGAGAAGGTTAGATCGGGGTCGCCCTTGAGGCAGTGCGCCGCAGTGAGCACCCACGTGGGCTTGATCAACACCGATGTGCATTTGTGTTGCGGGTTCAGCCCGAGAAAGCCCCTCTCGATCAACGCGCCCACAGCGGGATAGGCCGCTTCGTCGGCACCGTTGATGATCGCGCTCGTGCTCTGACCGAGCGACGCAGGTTCGGGGGCTTCCGCGCAGCCCAATAGAGCTAGCGCGGTGAACAGCAGGCAGCCGGCCAGGCGGGGCGCACTCATCTTCATGCTTCGACTCTTGAACCTGTCGCTTCGCGGCATCAACCCGTAATGCGGGTTAACGGTCGCGCGCGGCGCCGGGCACAGAGGAATCTCACGGAGTGCTTCACAGTCCGAACAGGGGATCCTCGCTCGGGTTCGCCTCTTGC
>CAYNOM010000099.1:5508-13760 GCA_964398415.1 uncultured Polyangiales bacterium
CCCGAGCCCCGTGGATCTCCCGGGCCGGTTCCGGCTGCGACAGCGCCGCGAGCAGCGAGCCCTCGGGCGCATCGACGTGAGCGCGCGCGGGCTCCGCCTGGGCCATGGCCGCTTGTGCTTTCGTTTCGACCGCCGCGCGACCGCGCGTGAGGAGCGCGTCGGCTTCGCGCATCTGCGGCAGGAGACGCTCGACGCGAGCGCGTTGTTCGGCCTCTTCGACGTAGCGCTCCACGAGCCCGCTCGCCACCCAGAGCGTCCCGAGCACCAACGGCGCCACGAACAACGTGGCCTTCCAACCATGCGTTCGCGGGACGGGCAACTCTCCTTCGTCGTACCACCCAGGCTGCGCGGCAAAGGCCGCGACGAGTGCGGGGCGCCGCTCCTCGACAGGCATCGGAGGCGGCACGACGCTCGGGAGCACGTCGAGGGCACCCTGCTCGTACCCGCGCGCAGCGAGCTCGAACGCGTGCTCGTCGAGAGGCTCTGCTCGAACTGACGCCTGCTGCGCGTGCGCGGCCTGGGCGCGCAGTGCGTTCCAGTCGGGCTCCTCCGCTTGCTCCCCCGCTTCGAGCTCGGCGGCGAGGCCCTCCCACTGCTCCCAGTTGGCCTCATGCGTTGCGGCTTGGCGGATGTGCCCCGTCTGTCCATCGCGGTCGAACGCTTCTTGCGGCTGTTCGGCCCTCGCACGAAGCGTGCTCCACACCTGGCTCTCGTCCCCCATGTCGTCATCGCGAGGGTTGGTACCGCGTGATTGCATCGTCCTCACTCCTCGTTGGGTGTCAGAAGCCGCCGCCGACGACCTCCATGTGGTTTACATGCGCGAAGGGGGTGAATCCTTCACATGCAGCCAGCAAGGGGGTCGTTCGGACGACGAACGCGGCGAATGTGTGGTGTTCGAAGTTTCGGACGCGATCACTCGTCTGGCGCAGCCACGGCCACCGCCACCATGGGCTGTCCGTCCACCTCGTGGCGATAGACCGAGATCGTGTGATCCGTAGGGATATCGAGACGATCGCGAACATCCTCGAGCATCGCTGCCTCACTCGTGTAGCCCAGGGCACGGTAATCGAGCGGTGTGCGCTCGTCGTGTTCCTCGGCCACGCTCCCTTGCTCGGCGAGCTCTTGCGCGTCCCAGTCCGTTTCGCCCTCCGCTTGGTCTTCGTCGTGCACTTCGATGGCATCCCCAAAGCCGGGATCGAACACAGGAACTCCCGCAGGGAACGGTGCGTCGACCTGCGCCTCGGTCGACGGAACGCCGGAGTGGACGTCATCGGACGCGAGACTGCCGAAGGAGGAAGCGATGCGCTCGTCGGTCGCCGACTGCGGTGCAGGCTCCGGGCGGGAGCCCGACTGGAGCTGCCGTGGTGCGGACTCATCCGAGGCCGAGTGCATCCCGTACACGCCTGCCGCTGACACGGCGAGCGCCGTGAGCGCAAGCAGTCGAGATCGAGTGCTCTTGAGGCTGAACATGTCGAGCTCCCTTCCCTTCGCTTACTTCAGCAGCCGCAGCCCGGGAGCTGCCACGGCGACGGGGGTCGCGCCTCCGCAGAAGTTCGAGATCTGATAGCTCGAGAACGTGTAATCGGGATAGCCGACGCGCTGCAGGAAGTATTGGCAGGGATGGCTGAAGACGAGTCGGGAGTTGCCGTTCAAGATGGTGTTTCCGAGACTCGTCCCGAGGGCCGAGCGCAGCATCGACTGCACGCTGCTCGTGATCTGCGATCCGATGCTTGGGTATGCAACCTTAACCTGATCGGCGATCTTGTCCTCGAGCAGCTCGTGCCAGATCCACTCACTGACGTTCACGCTCCAGCCGCGCTGAAGGAACGTGAGCGTCCCTGAGCTGAGGCGTGGCTGAATCCACAGCTTCACATCCATGTCGTAGTTGTGGGCGTCCGCCTTGAGCTTGCCGCGCGCGCGGTAGGAGTATTGGAGGTAATCGCGATAGCGACGGCGCCAGTCTTCGCTGATCTCGGGGCAGTTGACCTCACGGCACAGGTTGTACGAGGTGCTCCAGTGCATGCGCCCTCGCTCGAGCGACAGGCTGTAGAAGCGGTGGCTCTGCGTCTTGACCCCGTCGTGGATCTGCGCCGTGATGGGATCGGCGAGCAAGTAGCTTGGAACCAGCGAGTTTTGGAGCACCTGAGTCAGAGCACCGGCGCCCGCGCTGGCATCGACGAAGGCGTCGCGCTGACAGATGAACGAACGTACGTTGTTCTTCATCGAACCGTAGCGCCAGCGACAGACGCTGCCCTTCTTGCAGCGGATGGTCTGAAACGTGCCATCGAAGTGCGAGCCCGAGTAGACGTGCAGGGACACGTCCGTCGACATCGCTCGAATCTCGACAGTCTCCAGGTTGTCGTAGATCGGATTGCCCGCGTCGTCGATCATCGAGCCCACGCGACGCACGCTCACGGGGCCCCACGAATATCCGCTGTAACTGTCGGAGCCGGCGCTCGGTAAGTCGTACGTGGAGCTCGCTCCGTTCCAATCGTTGCCTGCGAAGAAGGCACAGTAGTCCGCCGAAGCGGCGGATGGAGTGGCCCAGCTGACGAGCGCCACGGCCGCTGCGCAGAACAAAGAGCTCGCGCGAGCGCCGCGACGCAGCACGGATGAGATGGTGTTCATGTCCTTGACTCCTTTGCGATCGAGCACGAGTGGCTCGTCAGGGGTCTTGGAGCGAGCCCGCTGAATCTTGCGCGAAAGATCGCGAGCGCCCGGACTAAACCGAATCGAAGGTGGAGGAGCGGCAATCTCGATCGGCAGGGCCGCAACGGAAGCGGATGTGAAAGTGCCGCTGATGCCCCGGAGCGTGGCGGATGACGCCGAGTGGCGCCGAGGGCCCCCTGGGATACTGAAACACCGTTTCGAGGGTCAGCTCCGACGCCCCCATGGCCTGGGCCGCTTCGTACAGCTTCTTCTGGTGCGAGTAGACGAGGAACACGAACTCCACTTGCCCCGAATCGATGAGCTCCTGGAGCAGCGCCCAGGTGGCGCCCCAGTCGACTTCGTTTTCCTTCGCCTCCTGCCCGCCCGCGAAGATCGGAAAGGCCACGAGCCCGATGTCGACGTCGCGCCCCGATTGGTGCGAGAGATGGGGCGAAAAGCGTCCGCCGCCGCGCGTGCTCGCGCTCGCGATGAGCACTGCACCGGCGAACCCCGTGCACCGCCGAAAGCCGCTGATCCCGCGCTGTAGCTGCGCCATCGTGTGGGTCGACGCATAGGAGGCGTTGGGACGCTTGAGCGTGTAGAGCTCGCTCTCGGGCAAGCGCTGAGCGTTCACGAGGCTGCCATCCGAGGGAAGCCCGCGCGAGAGCGAGCCGATGGGAACGACGACTTCGATGGGCCGGGTGCTCTGCACAGGGCGCCCCCAGAGCGGAAGCGCAGACTCGGCCCACACGGTAAGTCGCTGCCCGCGCCTGAGCGGTCTTTCGCCCTTCAGGCGATTGAAGCGCTGTAAGGTGCGCACGTCGAGGCCGAACGCTCGAGCCACGCTTTCCCAGGTTTCGGAGCTCTGTTGCACCCAGTAGTACAGCCGCGAGCGATACCTCGGAAAGCGCTGTGCATGAACGCGTAGCTTTCGCCCGTAGCGCAGCTCCTTGCCAGCCCCGCGCAGGCGATTCCACTCCGCGACCGCGACCGGAGTGACCCCGAAGCGATCGGCGACTTCGTCGAGGGTCTCGTCGGGCTGCACCTCGACGCGAATCCAGCGCGGTGCCGGTGGCTCACGTAGCGCAAAATCGAACCGGCCGTGAAACTGGCTCTCGACCACCTTACTTCCGGCCGCCTGATCCCACGCCCAAGCGGGAGCAGGCTCGCCCACGGAGGGGTACTGCGCCAGCGCGGCGCTCAAGGGCACGATGAACGAGCCGGCCGCCACGGCCCGGAACCAACCACCAGCTCTGCCACGAGCTCTCGAGAGCGCGCGACGCCCGAGGCGTGGCGAGGACGAGATCAACGGCGCGCCGCGACGGCGCATGGGACTCACTGGCTGCATGACTACTGCTTCATCTCTCCTGGTCTGGGGGGACCAAGGCCGCGTAACGTGCAGTTTGCGCGCCACTTCATGGATCGTGACCCGCCGCGCTTCAGCCGCGCGAAGCAGAGGCCCAGCGGGGCAGCACAGGCGCGTCGTCAGGACACTCGAGCTCCAGGTCTCCGATTTTCGGAGACTAGGTCCCGTGATCCGGCGACCCACCAAGGTCTGTTCTCGTCGAGACAGCGCGGACCTCGCGGCTACCGCGACTCGCTGACCGGCTGCATCGCGACCCCAATTCACCTTGCCCATCGTGGGTACGCCCCCACCTTTCGGCCATGAACCCGCTGCTCCGCCAGCTGCTCCTGGCCGCGTGTGTGACCGTCGCTTGCCGCCCCTGTGATCAGGCTCTGGCACAGGCCACTGAGGTGTCGGCGTTGCCCGGCGCAACTCTGTCACGAGAGCACGACGCGAAGGAAGCCGACGCGAAGGAAGCCGACGCGAAGGAAGCCGACGCCCTTGAGCCGGAGTCCGACTACCTTGCCCTGGCGGACACGCCGCTCTTTCTGCCGCGCAACTACCTTTACTGGGGCACACCGGTCGGGCCGCGCGGCCATCGCGAGCCTTTGATCTTCGGCCTCGAGTACGCGCTGCACCTGCCGGTCTACAACAACGTGCGAGCTCAGCTGTTGCGTGGCCTCGGCTGGGCCGGCGCGGTGACGCTCAGCTTCGAAGGCGCACTGCGCATGCTGTCCACGGTCTCCAAGCCGGTGCGCATGCCGTCGTACCGTCCGAGCCTGTCGGGCCAACTGTTCTACGCTTGGCACCGCGAGCACCCGCTGCTGTTCGGGCTGCGTTCGTCTCTCTATCACTACTCCAATGGTCAGGAACGCTGCTCGTTCGACGAGACCCTGACCGATACCTCGCGGGCCTGCCTCACCACGATCCGCACCACCCGCAATCTCCGCGAGTCTCTGAACCGCACGAGCGGCAACTTCTCGACCACGGGCTGGCTCCTCGAGCTGCACGGACGCATCCATCAAGTGAACTCCTATGGGGTGGCGCTGGGGCATCTGTCTCTTGGACTCGGCTACGCAGGCTTCTTCACGAGCTTCGCCGGCGCCCTCGATCCTCCGACGCGCGCGCTGTACGGCAAGGGACGTGTGGAGGGCAGTGTGGAGGGCAAGCGGCGCCTCGGCTGGGCGTCGCTCACCGCGCGTGGCGCCGTGTCTCACTATGTGCAGAGCGATCCACGTGTTCCCTCCACGGCCGGTCAGATGGAGGTGGTGCTGTCGCCCTACTGGCTCACCGGCTTGGGGTTTTTCGCGCGCTATTACGGCGGCCGCGACTCCTACAACGCGTTCTTCGTAGATCGCTTGCAGCAGTTCAGTGCCGGCGTAGCCTGGGATGGTGAGCGGCCCCTGAAGTTCTGGCGATGAGATAGGCGTCTCGAATGTGCTCGCGCGTGTACCGCCCCGGGTTGTTCGCCACCCACTGAACACCGGTGCCGTCGACCGAGGCACGCTGCCACGGGTGAGGCGCCTCGCCCCACCTCCCCGCCACACTACGGCGAGGCCACGATCTGCGGCTTCGGCCCGCGCCGCTTGAGCTTCCAGGACGCATCGCCCCGGCCCTGGGTCCCATCGATCACGATGCTCCAGCGCTCGTCATGCCGCACGACGATGCCCGCCACCATCGCCGCGAGCACCTCGCGCCCCGCGTGCGTCTTGTCTCGGTCACCGCCCATGACTCGCACACGCTCGAAGTCGGGGAGCAGCGTGAAGTGATAGCGTCCCCCGCGCATGCGGAGGCGTACGTCGAGGTCGAGATCCCCTTCCTGAACGTCGACCTTGGCGTAGTGGATCAAGACGGGATTCAGCTGGGTCAGGATGAGCTTTCGGACCTGGCCCGAGGCGTCGAGCGCAAACCCATCGTCGTGACGAAACGCGACCTGAGTGCGCATGGACGCCCCGGCCATCAGGGTCGATCGGAGTGTCGCGCGCGCATTGCAGCCCTTAGCCGGATCCTGAATGCACCGATCGAGGGGCGCGATCATGAGCTCGACGTTGTGCACGTAAGCGTCGAGCGGGGGGCGGGCGTGAAAGTTGCGCAGGTGGACCTCGGTATGGACGAGCTGCACGAACCGCAGGTCGAACGGCAACTTCTCCCGTAGATCCTTCAGTGTGAAGCTCGGCCCCCACTGTTGATCCGCCGGCGTCGGACCATCCACGAAGCTCACGTGCCCGTCGACGAAGCGCAGCCCGATGCGGGGATCGAACAGCTTGTCGAGCACGATCTCGACCTCGAGGCGTTGCACCACCAGAAACGGGGCCCCAACCTTGTGTCGTGGCCTTTCTACGCGCAGCTCGTACAAGGTGATTCCCGGCTTTAGCCACTCGATGCTGACGTCCTCCACATGCCCCGCATAACCGTCCTTCATGTTTGCAAGGCCGGCATTGATCCGGCTCCGCAGCAGGGGGGGCAGCCCCACGACGACGACCACCACGATCGCGACGATCGAAGTCAGTACCCACGCGGTGACGCGAAGTGCTTTTCCCACAGGGACCTGCCTAGGAGCCTGGGGTTTAGGTCAGACGCCGGCGCTGAATGATCTGCAGCAGTAGCACCACGACTGCCGCCACGAGCAGGATGTGAACGAAGCCGCCAAATGTGTATGACGTGATGAGCCCCAAAGCCCACAGCACCAACATCACGACTGCAATGGTCCAAAGCATGACGAGCCTCCCTCGTACTGTGGAAGGGGAGCATGCTCTATGCCAAGACGGAGCCGGTGCGGCGAACACCGCCGTTGGCGGGCTTGAGTGTCGAGTCGCCCAGGGGCGCCTCTCACAGGATGTTCACGCCCTCCAGCTTGCAGTCGGCCGAGCACCCGTCGCCATCGACGGTGTTGCCGTCATCGCACTGTTCGCCCAAGGTCTTCACGCTGTTCCCGCAGACGCTGCTGCACTCCGTGCGCTCGGTGAGGAAGTTGGTCAGCGTGAGCTTGTAGGACGACTCGCTCGTGTGCCGCTCGGCTTGGAACACGACGGCCTCGTAGATGCCACTCTCGGAGAGGCCTAGCTCGCTGGCCCGCTCGGACAGCGTGACCGACGCCGACTGCGCGCCGTGCACGCCCCCGAGGTCGACGGCGAGGCGGCCGTTGATGAACACCCAGACGTCGTCGTCGCCGCGAAACTCGAGCACCTCGTCTCCGCGGTACTCGAACCAATACCGGACCTCGCTCGTGAAATGGAAGTTGTGACCGCCCGTGCGCGCCTGCTCGAACAACGGATCGCTCATGGGCAGCCCATTGAACCCTCGTCCATCGAGCGGAAAGAAGTCCTGATCGTCGAACACGTAGGTGCCCGCGGCTTTTCGGTCGAGGGTCAGCACGTCGACGAGAGTCACGTTGACTCCCGCGACGTCTCGATACCACTGGTCGAAGCTGGCGCTGTTTTGGATGGTGCTCGAGCTCGCACCGCTTGGATCGGCGAGCACGGGCTTGCCGGGTGACCCCACGAGCTCTGCGGACACCAGCCCCTTCTCGGCGGCCACGGCGCCCTGGAAGTCGGGGTGACCGTTCGTGAGGTCTTTGCCGCGAAAGTCGCGCAGCACGACGGGCAGGCTCACGCTCTCTGGCTCTTCGGCACGGATCGACGTGCACTCGAAGCCCACTTCGAGCTCGCACTCGGCGCTGCAGCCATCACCGTCGCGCCGGTTGCCGTCGTCGCACTTCTCCGTGCCTCCAAGGATGCTGTCGCCACACACCGACGCGCACACGCCGTCTTTGCACTGGGGCTCGCGCTGACAGAACGGGGTGCAGCCGTCGCCGATCTGCAGATTGCCGTCGTCGCACTGCTCGAGACCCTCGACCTTTCCGTCGCCGCACTCGATCGCGACACAGGGCTGCCCTGCGTCAGGGCAAACGAAGCCCCACTCGAGACCACACCCCGCATCGCAGCCATCGCCCGCTTCGGTATCGCCATCGTCACAAGCCTCATCGCCCGCCACGATGCCATCGCCGCAAGCCGCCGCCGCGCAGCCGCCGCCCGCCTCCGGACAGGCGTACCCGGGCTCGACCTGGCATTGGGCATCGCAGCCGCTTCCCCCGCGCGCCGTGCCGTCATCGCACGTCTCGCCGGCGGCCTCATTGACGACGCCGTTGCCGCACAAAGAGGGCGTCGAGGGCGTTGCGCCATCCGAGCCGCCGCCGTCCCGGCCAGCGGTCACGCCGGAATCCCCCATGCGGCGCTCGCTTTTCGTGTCGCTCTCATCG
>CAYNOM010000100.1:0-13665 GCA_964398415.1 uncultured Polyangiales bacterium
GACCTCGGCGTGGTCACGCACATTTCGTCGGGTCTCAACCACGCTTGCGCGCTCGAAGCAGGCGGGCGCGTGCGTTGCTGGCACGACCTGTCGAGCGACGCTGCCGTCGTGCCGGACGACCTGGGCGAGGCCATCGGCGTGACCGCGGGTGGCTTCCACACTTGCGCGATCCTGAGCGATCGAAGCGTGCGCTGCTGGGGCGAGAGCCGCTCCGGTCAGAACACGCCGCCGTCCGATCTGGGCCCGGTCAGTCAGCTCGCGCTGGGCCTCGGCTTCTCGTGTGCGCTCCAGACCGACGGAGAGGTTCGCTGCTGGGGCAACAACTCCCACGGCATCGTCTACGTCCCCACCGACCTCGGTGACGTCCAGAGCATCGATGCCTATGCGGAGCACGCCTGTGCGCTCCGCACCGACGACACCGTGAAGTGCTGGGGCAGCAACGAGAGCGGTCAGTCCGTGACGCCCGCGGACCTGGGCAAGGTAAGTCAGCTCAGCGTGGGCAGGGCGGATACGTGCGCGCTCGAGTACGGATACCTGTACTGCTGGGGCGGGCGCCACTACCGCACGGGCGACTTCCTGTTCTGAGCCAGCTCAGCGGGCGTCCTGCGGCTCTGCCGCAAGCTCGCGGCGGACGAGCGGCAACGTGGGCGAACATCAGGAGCACTGAAGGCGGGGTGACCGTCCCGCAGGCTCGCGGTACCGTGTCGA
This sequence comes from uncultured Polyangiales bacterium, assembly GCA_964398415.1. Taxonomy (GTDB): domain Bacteria; phylum Myxococcota_A; class Polyangia; order Polyangiales; family DASUME01; genus DASUME01. The sequence continues at coordinate 709 of CAYNOM010000100.1, forward strand.
GGTGCGGTCCATCGGGTCCACACGTTTGATCGAGCGAACGCACGCACCCAAGAAGTGGGCTGATGGAAAAAGACTGGCGAGGGGACATCGTCTTTTCGGAAAGCGTCGCGATATTTCGAGGCCACGTGGGCCCCAACAAAGCACATGGCCACTGGGCCTCACAGCTCACCATCGCGCTCGACGGGGCGGTCGAGTTCGAAGCCGGGGGTTCAGCGCGGCGCAGCGCGAAAGCCGTGTACCTGTCCTCCAAGGTCGAGCATCAGCTGTTTTCTGGCTTCGTCTGTTCGATCTATTTCGACCCGTTGTCCGAGTCGAAGCTTGAGAGGCTCGGTGAGGGCTCGGCGGCGGGCTGGGCGGCGCTGTCCGAAGATCAGCTGCCCGCAGAGCTCAGAGCCCTGTCGCCCTCCACGGATCTTCGCGCGCTGCTCGACTCCGATGTCTTGCGTGTGACAGCGCCATCCGCCGTCTCGGATGAGCGGTTCGGCGACGTCGTGCGCGAGATCGCCCGGCAGCTTCGCGACGGAAAGAGCCTAGATCGGGACAGCTTGGCCCGGCGGGTCGGTCTGTCGCCCAGTCGGTTCTCTCACTGGTTCGTGGAGCAATCGGGTATCCCGCTGAGGAGCTACAAGAAGTGGCTCAAGCTGCGCATGGCCATGGATGCCCTACTGGACGGGGAAAAGCCCACTGCCGCGGCCATGCAGGCTGGTTTCAGCGATCTCGCACACATGAGCCGGGCATTCTCGGAGTCGTTCGGCCTCACCTACCTGGATGCGCTCCACGCCTGGCAGCACGCCCGGCAACGATAGCTCTTTCGTTCAATACTTCCCGAGCGTTTATCGCTAGCTTCCATGAACGGACTACCTCGGGTGGCAGCATGAAGGTAAGGGAAGGTTTCATCGAGATCGAAGGCCACCGACTGGCCTACCTGGCGGTGAACGAGCATCTGGCCCGTTCTGAACAGCCAGCGGTGGTGTTCATCCATGGCGTACTGGCATCGGTGAGCTTCTGGCTCGATGCCGTGCCGCCGGACTTCAGGGAGAACCGGGCCTGGTATGCCCTGAGCCTCCCCGCCCATCATCCGTCCACGGTGCCGGCGGATTTCGATCTGGGGCAAGTGGACGACCCGTGGTTCTACCGCTTGATGAACGGTGCGCTGGAAGCGCTGCTGGACGGCAGGAAAGCCACGGTGGTGGGGCACTCCACGGGAGGATTCTGCGCCCTGAACCTGGCCATCCACCGTGCGCCCAGCGTGGTGGGCATCGTCAGCGTGGCGGGCTTCCATCGTGGCGAGTGGGGCGGTGTCGAAGGCCTGCTGGTGAAGCTGGCGGGGCTCGGCAGATGGGCCAAGCCGCTCTTTGGGCTGAACATCCTGATCGCGCGATACAGCGGCTTCGTGCAGCGCGCGTTCGCCACGCTCTTGGCCCACGACCGCGAGGCGTTCAGCGAAAGCCCGCTGAGCCAGCGCATGCTGGAGAACATCCGCCCCAACACCCGCGCGCAGGATCCGGCGGCGCTGTTCACGCTGTTCAACGGCATCAGCAAGCTGGAGATCGGCGACCGCCTCCGTGACATTCGCATTCCCTGTCATGTCTTCGCGGGTAGCCATGATTCGGTGGTGTCGGCAGCGCAGTCGCTGCTGATCGCCGGCGAGGTGCCTGGCGCCAAGACCGTGGTGTTCCGCAACGTGGGCCACATGCCGTTCATGGAGAGCACGGAGCAGTATTTTGGAGCCCTGGAACGCGCACTGGCCGACATCGAAAATCGCGTGGATTCTGCGGCGAAGGCAGCTTGAACGAAGGGCGAACCGCCATGACCTATCCCGAATATCGATCAGACTTGCAGCACATTCACGAGTCCGAGGTCTACGGCGCGGCGGTGTTCGCCACGGCTGCGCGATTGACCCGCAACCCAGCGCGCAAGAAGAAATGGCTTACGTTGAAGGCGCTCGAAGAGCAGACCTTGTCCCGCTACCTGGCGTACATGGAAAACACCCATCAGCCAGTGGTCGAACCGAGGGGCTGGGCATTGAAGGGCCATGCAGAGGGTGCCGCACTTGCCCTGATGCCCTGGCGCCTGGCCATGAAGCTGGTGGGCGACGCAACGGTCCCGTTCCAGGAGAAGTTCCTGCGCCTCGAGCAACATGCCGAGGGCCCGCAGAAGGAGTTCTTCGCCTACGTGTATGCCCATGAAAAGGCCATCGAGGCGTTTGCGCACAAAGAACTGGCCAACGGTACCGGGAGCTTGAAGGCGGTGGAGGGCTTGCTGGCAAGCCAGGGCGGAGACGACTCATCCGCGCCCGCTTCGTTCTGAGAGCGCATCGATCATCCGCGCCGAACGGGCCGAGCGCCACACAGAGCCCGCGCGCCCTCTCGATTGGCCGCGCCGGACGCTGTACGCTCGCCCGCGATGAAGTCGATGGCCGTACGAGAGATCTTGAAGATGGGCGATGCCCGCTTGTTGCGCGTGGCGCAGCCGGTGCGGGAGTTTGGGACGCGTGAGCTGCACGTGCTCGTCGCGGAGATGTTCGACACGATGCAGGCTGCCGGTGGGGTAGGCATCGCTGCACCGCAGATCGGCGTCGACCTGGCGCTCGTGATCTTTGGCTTCACGACGAGCGAACGCTATCCAGACGCCCCGCCGGTGCCGCTCACGGTGCTCGCCAACCCGGTGATCGAGCCGCTCACCGAGGACGAGGAGGAGGGCTGGGAGGGCTGTCTGTCGGTGCCCGGCATGCGCGGCATGGTGCCCCGCTACACTCGCATCCGATACCGCGGCTTCGATCCCCACGGACAGCCTATCGAGAGAGAAGCCGAGGGCTTCCATGCGCGCGTGGTGCAGCACGAGTGCGATCACTTGATCGGCAAGCTGTACCCGATGCGCATCCGCGACATGACGAAGTTTGGTTTCACGTCGTGAGCGCCCCCGATCCGAGCCCAGAGCGCACCTCCCTGCGCGAGCTTGCGCTGTTGTTCTTGCGGCTCGGCACCACGGCCTTTGGTGGCCCCGCTGCGCACATCGCCATGATCGAAGACGAGGTGGTGCGGCGACGAAAGTGGCTGAGCGAGGAGCGCTTTCTCGACTTGCTGGGTGCGACCAACCTGATCCCGGGTCCGAACTCGACCGAGATGGCGATCCACGTGGGGTGGGAGCGTCGCCGTTTCGCGGGGCTATGCACGGCGGGTGTCGCCTTCATCGTGCCTGCGATGCTGATCACCGCAGCCTGCGGCTATGCCTACGTGCGCTTCGGTACGCTCCCTGCAGCCAGCTGGCTGCTCTACGGGGTAAAGCCCGTCATCCTCGGTGTCGTCGTGCAGGCGCTCTGGGGCCTTGCACCGCGCGCCGCGCGGACGCCGACGCTCAAGCTACTCGGGCTCATCGCCGTCGTGCTCGCAGCCCTCTCGATCCATGAGCTTGCGGTGCTGTTCGGGATGGGAGCGCTGGCGGTGCTCGCGACGCACGGCCCATGGACGAGGGGGCCGGGCACGGCGCGGCCTCCGCTATTCGCGGCCTTCTTGCCGCTCGTCAGCGCGGCTGGCGCGCACACGCCGCTGAGCCTGCCCGCTCTGTTCGGGGTGTTCTTCAAGATAGGCTCGGTGCTCTTCGGCAGCGGCTATGTGCTGCTCGCGTTCCTACGGGCCGATCTCGTGGAGCGCCTGGGCCTACTCACCGAGGCGCAGCTCATCGACGCCATCGCGGTCGGCCAGGTCACCCCAGGCCCCGTCTTCACGACGGCGACGTTCATCGGCTACGTGCTCGCAGGGCCGAGTGGCGCGCTCGTCGCGACCGCGGGCATCTTTCTCCCGGCGTTCATCTTCGTCGCCCTGAGTGGCCCCCTCGTGCCACGCCTTCGCGCATCCAAGCATGCCGCCGCGTTTCTCGACGGAGTCAACGTCGCCTCACTCGCGCTGATGGCCGTCGTCACCGTGCAGCTCGGACGCGCTGCGCTCATCGATGTGCCCACCGTGCTCCTCGCAGCGGTGGCCGCGGTGCTGCTCGTGCGCTTCAAGGTGAACTCGACCTGGCTCGTGCTCGGCGGAGCGCTCGCCGGTTACGCGCTACACCGGCTGGGACTGAGCACGAACTGAACCGCCGACGAGCCATACCGGCCCCGTCACATGCGCATCGACCCGACTCCTCCGAGACGTGGAGCGCGTCGTTCGAATGCCCCGTCCCCAGCGCGTCGTGCAAGCCGTGCTCGTGGTGCTCTTGTCCGCGCTCACCGCCTGCGGCCAGAGCACGCAATTTCGGTATCGCACGATCGCTCGCGACGCGCAGATCAAGCCACGGGCGCTACCCGACGTGCCCGCCACCACGGCAGACTTCGTGCGACACGCGCGACGTGTCGTCATCGACCTCGGCGAAGCGTGCCGTGGCGCCGACGACGGCACAGAAGCGCGTTGCAGGGACCTCGAGCGCATCGTTCAGCAGGCCATCGAGCAGACAGGACGCGAGGTCATCCTCGCATCCCGCTTCGAGACCGAGCCCCTCGCCCTGTCGCGCGAGCGCTCGGCCGACCTGGTGTTGTTTCTGTCACCGCCCACCCACACTTGGACGAAGAGCTCGGATACGCCCGAGCTCGTGCTCGAAAACCCCGAGGCGCGCGGCGTGAAGGAGGCCGAGCGTCGCTGCGGCTCCCACGCGCTCACGGCCCTTCACGAGCGCAAGACCCATGCGCTTTCGAAGCTGGATGCGCGCTGGGTACGCAGCACGGATGGGCGTGTGCTGGCTCGCTCCCACGACCGCATGGAGGGCGAGGTGGCGCTGCCGAGTGAGCAGCTCAGGATCACGATGTCACGCCGCGAAGCCCAAGAAGATGGCGACACGGACGCAACGGAAACGCGCCCTGCCCTCCTCATCCTGGCCCACGACCACGATCACCATCACCATGCGGGTTGCGGCCATCACGGGCGTTGGGGCAAGCGCGATCGATCGGAGGACGACGCTGACGACGGCGATGGGCACCTGCTTGCCGCGATCCTGCTGACGCTGCTCGTCGTGGGCATCTTCGTGATCGCCGCGTCGGCCGCATCCGACAAGGAAACCTGGTGCGCGATCGATCCGCCCGCCGACGTACCCAAGGAGAATCGCAGAGCGCTCGAAGAACAGCTCGATCGCGCCCTGATCGAGCGTCTCGCGGCGCTGCTCGGGCCGCTCGACCCCGAGTCCAGCGCTCGGTGAAGCTCAGCAGACCGCGCAGTGACTCTGATGCCGGCGTGCTCAAACGCGACGCTGGATGCCGGTGCCGTAGGCGATGATCTCGATGGCACCGATGCCTTGATTGCCCTGGGTGTGATCGATCGTCGCCGCCTGGAGCCGTACGCGAACGATGGCGTCGAAACCACGCTCGCGCGCGCTCTCGCGCATCCTGAGGATCGCCTCCCGCCGCCCGCGCTCGAGCAGCGGCTCGTAGGCCCGAATGCGCCCGCCGACGAGGCTCTTGAGCGACGCCGAAAAGCGCTTGAAGTAATCGAGCGAGACCACGGCACTGCCCGACACGAGACCTGTGCGCTGTGCTTGCTGCATCCCTGGGATCTCGCTCACGGTGACGGTGACGAGATCGACCAAGCCCCGCTCGCGCTCGGCGAGCTCTGCGAAGTGCTGTCGTTCGATGAGCCGCCCGATGAAGAAGGTCGTCACGAGCAGCAGCAAGAAGATGACGATGCCCATGGCTACTCGACTCGCACCGCGGTGCCGTAGGCGAACAGCTCCGCCGCACCCTGGGCGATGCTGCTCGTCGAGAAGCGCACGTTGACGATCGCGTTGGCGCCCAAGGCGCGCGCTTCCTGCTGCATGCGCGACAGGGCCTCGGCACGCGCCTCCTGGAGCAGCTCGGTGTAGCCGCGCAGCTCGCCGCCCACCAGGTTCTTGAGCCCTGCCATGAAGTCGCGTCCGATGTGCTTTGCGCGCACGGTGCTGCCGCTGACCACGCCGTATAGCTGCACGATGGTCTTGCCGGGCACCTGCTCGGTGTTGGTGAGAATCAAGCTCTCCTCCTCAGGCCCCTTGAAAAGGGACGTGCGCCGTCTAGTTTTTCACGCATGCCGAGATCTGGGGCAACGAAAACGCGCTGCACGTGGGCCGAGGGGCACCCGCGGCTCGAGGATTACCATGACACCGAGTGGGGCGTGCCCGTTCACGACGACCGAAAGTGGTTCGAGAAACTCACGCTCGACGGGGCACAGGCCGGCCTTTCTTGGCTCACGATCCTCAAGAAGCGCGAGGGCTATCGCGCGGCCTTTCACGGCTTCGATGTCGAGCGCGTGGCGCGCATGACGGAGGCGGACGTCGAGCGACTGATGCTCGATCCGGGCATCGTGCGCAATCGCATGAAGATTCGATCCGCGATCCAGAACGCGCAGGCCTTTGCGACGCTGTGCGACACGGAGGGATCCTTCGACCGCTACATCTGGAGCTTCGTCGAGGGCAAGCCACTTCAGCCACGCGTGCGCGCTGCCGCAGACTGGCCCGCGCGCACCGAGCTTTCGGACCGCATCTCGAAAGACCTCAAGAAGCGCGGCTTCAGCTTCGTCGGCTCGACCATCGTGTACGCGTGCCTGCAAGCCGCTGGCGTCGTCAACGATCACCTCGTCTCCTGCTTTCGCCATCGCGAGTTGTTGGCTCTGGAAAAGGGCCACTGGGCCTAGAGCAGCCTTCCCTCGCGCCCGCCGACCGCGAACCGCAGCTCGTGACGTGGTAACCCGTGGGCGAGGCGCTGAAGGGTGGCGTCGAGCTGACGCCCCGCCATGCTGTGCATGACCTCGATCAAGCGTGGCGCGCCTACGGTGCGCGCGAGCTCGGGCAGCTCCTCCAACAGAAAGTGCGCGTTCTGCTCGCGGAGGTAGGCTGCCACGTCGGGATGCGCCACGAATGCCTGCCCCGCCGCCGAGGCGGGCGTCAGCGCGGGCACGCGCGTGTAGGGATGCAGCGCGCCCTCGAGTCGCACGACGACGACCGCTCGCTCCGAGTGCTCGCCGCTCAGCACGACCCAGTCGATCTGCTCTGGGGTGCGCCACAGGAGCTGAAACACCTGCGACAGCACGGCGCGGGAGAGCTCGGGACGCAGGCCGTAGGCTTCAGGGGCGAGCAACAGGGACCTCAGATGCCCACAACCCACGTGCTGCGGCTCGAGCAGCGCGCTGACGAGCGGGGCCTCGAGCTCTCGTGGTGGGTGGCGCACGAAAGCCTCGATCTCCGCTGCGCTCGCGCGCTGGGGCAGGGCGTCCGAGAAGCGCTCATCGCGCTGAAGCGCAGCTCCCAGCTCTTCGAGCGCGTCCACGTCGGTGTGGATGTAGAAGCGGCCAAAAGTGCTCACCCAGGCCTGGACGAGGCGACTCACCTCCGTGTCGTCGAGCGACTTGCCGCTCGCCGCCTCCACCGCCCCGAGCGAGAGCAACAGCTCGCCCGCGTCGCCGCCTGCCGTGCCGATGACTGCATGGGGATCGCGTCCGTCCACGCACGACTCCGACGCGGTTTGGAGCAGCGCGCCAAGACGCACCCAGCGTACATCGTCGACGTGTAGCTCGGCCCGAACGTCGTCCATCGCGCCTGCTCCCGGCGGTCGCAGAGCCTCGGGCTCAAAACGCGAGATGTCGGCCAAGTCATGGCGCACCGGCAGCGCGAGGTCGTGCCAGTGCAGCATGCCTCCGGTCAAGGACCCGACGTTGCGAAATCCAAGGTCCTCCAACATTTGTGCCCCGCGCGCCGAACGACGACCGGAGCGACACACGAGCACGATCGGTGTTCGCGGGTCCCACGTCTCGCTCGCTTGGGCGAGCTCGCGCAGCGGAATCGAGCGCGCCCCCTCGATGTGGCCGAGCTCATCCGCGAGCTCCTCCCACTCCCGCACGTCGATGACTGCCACCTCCGAGCCGTGCCCCCCGCTCGAGAGGGCGTGCGCGAGCGCCTCGGCCGAGACCTCGGGCGTGCCTCCCTTCGAGCGCACGATCGAGGGTAGACCGGTCGCTTCGTTCACGCGGCTCGTCTGGGGCGCTGAGCTCGTCAGCATTCGCCCCCCCAAGGAGCTCGGCGCGCCCGTGCCCTGGCAGGCCAAGAGCCCCGCCACGAGCAAGACCGCCGCTGAAGCAGCCCATATCGCCCTGCGTGCTGATCGCGCTGACATCGCTCGTCGCTCCTCTGCTGTGCCATGCCCAAGCAAGTGCAGCGCGCGTGCCAGGAGAGGAGTCGGCGTGATTTCAGCGGTTTAGCGCGACCCTCGTGGGAACCGGAGCAACGACATGAAACGTCATGTTGCAGGCGGGTGCACGCGTTGAAACTCAGGACGCCGGCGTCGCTCGATGCCGCACCTCGCGCAGCAGCGTCAAACGCCGCGCGCTTTTCTGCTCGAGCTCAGCTTGGCACGCGCTCGAGCCGCGCCCGAGATCGCGACAGACCTCGGGCCGTTGCGCGTAGATCGTGCACACAAACTGCCCCTCGCCGGTCACGCAGAGCGCGGCGCAGCGCCCCTGCTCCATGCGCATGTAGCAGCGGTGACCGACGAAGTGGGTAAGCCGCTCGGCATGCTCGGCGAGCCGCTCGTGGTCGTCGCCTGTGACGCGCACGTAGGTGTCGAGGGTAGACAGGCAACATGCGCCGCACTCGAGGCAGGCTGGAAGCGCGTGCATCATGGCACCTTGATGGAGGTTTCGTAGCTCTCGAGAAGCTCGAGCAAGCGGTCTCGATCGGCGATGCGACGCGAGCCGAGATCGTGCTCCTCCTTCGGGTCTGCGACCACATCGACGAGCGCGCTCTTGTTCAGGCGCTTGTCGCGCGTGAGCTTCAAGGGGTGCTCGAGCACGCCGGAGGCCTGGATGTGCACGCTGCCGCGCTTCAGATCGGTGAAGAAGAACAACGGCCGCGGTGGCAGAGGCTCCTTGGGTGGAAAGACGTGGAGCAAGAGGCTCAGCCCATCGAGCCCACGCGGGATCGGACGGCTCGCGAGCTCGAGCACCGTGGGCGCGAGGTCCATGAGCGATACGGGCGTCTCGACGATGCGCGAAGAGACCCCGGGCACGCGCACGAGCATCAAGATGCGAATGTCGGGCTCGAACAGCGAATTGCCGTGGTTTGTGAGGTTATGTTCGCCGAACAGCTCGCCATGGTCGCTGAACAGCACCACGGCCGTGCGGTCCCAGTCTGCGCGTGCGGCGAGTGCCTGCAGCACCTTGCCGATCTGCTCATCGCAGTGCGCGAGCGAGCTGTCGTACTTGTCGACTTCACGCTTGCCGAACGGATGCTCGGGATAGGCGTGGTAGGGGTCGTGGGTGCAGCGATAGTGGGCAAAGTAGAGAAAGGGTTTGGTACCGTCCGCTTTCGCCCCATCCAGATACTCGAGCGTCAGCTTGGTCGTGAGCTCTGCGGCCAAGGGATAGTTGGCCTTCCACTCTTGCACAGGATGGGGAGTGGTCCAGATGCGAAAGCCCTGGCCCGTACCGCGATTGTGCTGAACGACGTAGGAGATGGTGTAGCCCACGGTGTCGTAGCCGTTCGCCTCGAGTCGTTCGGCGATGGTGTCCGCCTGCGGCTTCAGCGTGAGGTCGTTGCCTGGCCCTGGGCTCTGCGGAAGCCTGCGTGGGTCGAGCCCCGTGAACATCGACGCCATCGCAAAGCGTGTGCTGGGCGCCGGCGTGTAGGCATTCGCAAACCACACCGCTTGCTTGGAGAAGGCATCGAGGTGCTTCGATGTGGGGCGCGCATAACCTGCAAATCCAAGATGATCGGGCCGTAGCGCATCGATCTGAATCAACACCACGTTCATGCGCTTCGGCAGCGCGGCAGGTCGTGGGCGAGCCGGAGGGGCGGGCGCCACGTAGCGCTTCGCGTCGGCGCCCGAGCAGTTTTCGTCGATGCCGTTGTCCGGTACGTCACGCGTCCCTGGCGAGATCTTGGGGTTTCGGTCATCGCAGTCACCGCCGAGCAGCACCGGAGAGAAGCCGTCGCGATCCCTATCCCAGCGCGCACGCACCACACTGATCAGCGGCGACACCCAGGGGCTCTGGTAGGCCACGCGGTGTTGCACCTCGGCTGGCGCGCGCTCGAGCGCAAATGGCGCAGAGACACCGAGCGCGAGCCAAGCGAGACCAAACGTCACCGCGCCCCACCCACGCAGGCGCGAAAGCACGCGCGCGCCGCGGCTCGATACGGCGAGCATCAGGCCCACGAGGCCTGCGAGCGGAGCGACGGCGTACTGTGCGGGCAGGGCTCGCGACAGGGCATGGGCCGCCCCGAACGTCAGGATCAGGACCGCGAAGGGCAGGGAGCGCAGCCCTATCTCGAGCGTGGGCACAGCCTGCCCGAGGCGCGCGAGCAGGCGATCGACGCCTCGAAAGACAGCGATGCTCAACACCAGCAGCGATGCGAAAGTGAGCAGCGTGACCCCCGCCGCAGCGAGCGCCGCGAAGGGCAAGGTCATGCCCCTTGCAAGCACGAGCGTGGTCGCCGCACCCACCCAAGCGGCCGCCCCAAAAGCCCCGCCGAGCCCGAGCCACGACAAGCCCGTCCCGCGAAACACCTGCGTAAGCGCCTGCTGGAGCGCGGCCATCGCCTCGCTCGACAACACGAGGCCCGCGCCGAGCAGCGGAAACGCCAGCACGAGAAGCAAGAGCCCGGTGACCGCGTGCAGCGCGAATAGCGCGTGCATGATGGGGAGGCCGACCTCGAGCGCATCGAGCCCCGCCGCAACGCCCTCCCCCACGGCCGAGAGCACGCCGACGAAGAGCAGCGTGCGAAGCGGCGAGCGGGCAGGTTCGGTCACGACGCCGGAGCTTAATCGGCACCCGTTGTCACGTCACGTTCAGTCCGGCGAGCAGTGCCTCCCGTGAAGGCGTAGCGTCGTCCGCAAGGACCACGGACGCAACGAGCTGTCGTGAGACAACCACGACAAGCGTGTCCGAAGCGCACGCTCTCACAGCCCGCATCGGAGCGCGAGCCTGCGCGTGGCACAGCACGGCACAGCAGGAACATGCGTTTCTTGCTGCGATTCTGCGCAAGCGCTCGCTCACACGTGCTTGGCATGCGCAGTGCTTCGAGGTGCGCGCGAGCGCCCTTCTCACGACAGGACCACGACATGCACGCCCCGATCCCTTCACTCGACCCTGGCACGCAGATCGGCGACTACGTGATCGAGGGCTTTCTCGGTGCTGGTGGCATGGGCGCCGTCTACGCAGCCGTACACGAGCCGAGCGCCATCAAGGTCGCGCTCAAGGTGCTTCACCCCAGCCTGTCGCGCGACGCCTCCATCAGACACCGCATGCTGCGCGAGGCCCAGGCCGCCGCGCGCCTGTGCCATCCCGGGGTCGTGCGCGTGCTCGACCTCGCCCTCGATGGACCTTCCCCGTGTCTGGTCATGGAGCGCCTGGAGGGCGAAGATCTGCGCTCGCGTCTGGATGCCGGGCCGGGCCTCACGATCGCCGAGACCCTCTCGATCCTGCTGCGACTGTCGGGTGCGCTTGCGCAGGCTCACGCCCGCGGGGTCATCCACCGCGACGTCAAGCCCGAGAACGTGTTCTTGGTGCGTGATGAGCGCGGCACCATGCAGCCCAAGCTGCTCGACTTCGGCGTCTCGAAGCTGGTGGATGAGCTGGCGCTCACCCATGACGCGACGATGCTCGGCACGCCCCTCTACATGGCCCCCGAGCTGCTCGAGGGTGCAGGTCGCGCTTCTGCGCTGAGCGATCAGTACGCCATGGGCGTGATGGCCTTCGAGATGGTGACAGGACGCGCGCCCTTCGTGGCCGACACGCCCTACGCGCTCCTTTCTGCCATCGCACTCGGAGAGCACGCGCGCCCTGGCGACGTCATGCCTGGCCTCGATCCGAGCCTCGAGGCGGTGATCCTGCGCATGATGGCCTTTCAGACCGCCGCGCGCTTCGCGCGCATGGAGGACGTGATGTGGGCCCTTTCGTCGCTCGCCGTCGCGCACCCAGAGCGCGAGCGCCCCGCCGCGGAGGCCCAGAGCTTGGCCCGCGCCGACACCCAACTCGTCAGGATCACCCCGCGCGCAAGCCTAGGGCGGGGCGCCGGCCAGCCGGAAGCCGCGATGTAGCGAAGCGCGCTGCCTTGCCCCAACCGCCGCACGATGTAGACAAGCGTCATGCGCGATCTCGGAATCACCTTCGCAGGCGGCGGCAACCGCTCCTTTTATCAGCAGGGCCTGTTCGAAGTCTGGGGCGAGCGGCTGTTTGCGCGCACGGCCGCCGCATCGGGCTGCAGCGCCGGCGCGGCCATCCTGGTGCTCCTCTTGTCGGGGCGTACGCACGAAGCGCGCAGTCATTGGGATGAGCGGCGTCGCGGGCTGCGCAAGAACATCGACCTCACGCGAGCGCTGCGCGGAGAGCGCATCGCGCCGCACGGGGCCATCTATCGCGCGACGTTGCTCCACGCGCTTGCGGACGGCGGGCTCGAGCGCATTCGCGCGCTGCCCTTTCCGCTGTACGTGCTGTGCGCGCGTCCCCCGCGCGGGCTTTCCCTTGGCGTGAGCACCTGGCTCGGATTTGGCGGCTACGCGCTCGAAAAACGCTTGAAGCCCCAAATGCTGCATCCGAGCGCGGGTGAGCGCCTGGGCTTTCGGCCCGTTCACATCGATGCGCGCAGCTGTCAGAGCCCCGAGGAGCTCGCCGATCTCGTGCTCGCCTCGTCGGCCACGCCGCCCTTCACGCCCGTCGGCAACTTTCGCGGGCAGCCGTTGCTCGATGGCGGGCTCGTCGACAACGCGCCCGCAGACATCGTCGAGCGCCACCCCGAGGTATGCCAGAACCTCGTGTTGTTGACGCGGCCCTATCCCGAAGGAGTGACGGGTCGCAAGGGATCGCGCCTGTACCTCGCGCCCACCGAGCCGGTACCGGTCGAGCGTTGGGATTACACCGAAGATGCACCCGTCGACGAGACGCTCGCGCTCGGGCGGCGCGATGCTGAACGCCACCGAACCCAGCTCGAGGCGCTACTCGGCGAGCCCGCCGAGGA
>CAYNOM010000101.1:0-13360 GCA_964398415.1 uncultured Polyangiales bacterium
TCAGCTGTCGTAAGCTCGCCCAGGCGGGAGACTTCGTGCGTCGCCTGCGCAGCGACCCGCTCACCGACTTCATCCCGATCGTGTTCCTGCAGTCGAGCGAAGGTGCCATCGACGCGCTGACCGCCCGCGAAGAAGGGGCCGACGAAGTGCTGACGCGCCCGCTCGAAGCGGCGAGTCTCGTGAGTGTGCTCGGGCGCGTGACCGGCACGCTGCTCGAGGAGGGCACGGGGCTCGCGCGCCTCGGTGACGTGACACTCGACGAGGTCGTCGAGCGCGTCGCGGAGGAGATCCGGCGTGGCATCGTCGACGCCGCCGAGTTGGGTCGCGACCTGAAGGTGCCCCTCGGTGAGGGCGCGGAGGTGCTGGCTGCGGCGTGGGCGGCTGTCGCGCGCATGCGCGCCTTCATCGCGCAGCAGAGCGGCGGTCGCGTCCGCTTTGCCGATCGCCCACGACGTGGCGGGCCCGCGCTGCTCGCGTTGGTCGAGGGCGAGGCGAGCGACGATTTGCTGTCGGTCGTCGGCACCCTCTCCGGCCGTCGGATCCTCGTCGTCGACGACGATCCCGCCGTGGTGTGGTTTTTCGCCGGCCTATTGCGCGAAGAGGGCGCCACCGTCATCGAAACCACCGACGGCGCAGACGCGTTGCGGGCGGCGCGCCGAGAGCGTCCGGACGTCGTGATCAGCGACGTGCTGATGCCCAACGTCGACGGTTTTGCGCTGTGTCGCGAGCTCAAGCGCGACCCGGCGCTCGCCGACGTGCCGGTGATCCTGATCTCGTGGAAGGAAGACCTCCTACACCGCATGCGTGAGCTGTCTGCGGGCGCGAGCGGTTACCTGCGCAAGGAGGCCGGTGCGGCGCAGATCCTCGCGCGTGTGCGCGAGGTGCTCAAGCCGCGCAGTCAGCTCGAGGCACAGCTCAAGGCGGGCGGCGAGGTTCGCGGCAGTTTGGAGGGCACGGGCGTCGTGCCGCTTCTGCGCAGCGTGGCCCGCGCGCGTGACACAGCGCGCGTGACGATCCGCGACGCCTGGAATCTGTTCGAGTGCGAGCTGCGTCAGGGGGCGCTGGTCGAGCTCACGCGCACGGCGAGCGATGGCAGCTTCACGCGCGGGGAGCGCGCGCTCTCGCTCCTGCTCGGTGCGAGCGCGGGTCGCTTTGCCGTGACGCACAGCGAGGCCACGGGCAAGCCCATGTTCTCGGGCAGTCTCGACGAAACCCTCGCCCGCGGTGCGAACGCGCTCGGCGCTTTCATCGATGCTGTGTCTGGTGCGTCTTTGATGCGCGCCGCCGAGGTGGGCTTCGACGAGGAGGCGTATCCCATCGTCCTCAAGCAGTCTCCGCGGCCGGTGCGCGAGATCATCGAGCGACTGCACGACGGCGACGCACCTTCGCTGTTGCTCGTGTCCGGGGTCACCTCGGCGCAAACGCTCGAGTCGGTGCTCGTCGACCTCGCCCGTCGAGGCGCCATCGCGGGCGTGCGCTCCAGGGAGGGTGACGACCTGGTCGCCGCGGCGCTCGCTGCGCGCAAGGCCCTGTTTCCGACAGCCGCGCCCGCGCCTTCGGTGCCCAGCGCTCCCGCCGCACCGAGGAGCATCATCCCGGAGGCGCCCAATCCCGTGATCTCGGTGATCCCTGCGCCCGACGAGCGCGAGCTGCCCAGCGTCCTCGATCCGCTCGCCGCGCTGAGCGTGCGCACGCATGCACCGGCGGCATCCGTGGTGGCCATGCGCGAGGGCGAAACGTTGCTTCGAGCGGCGCAGAAGGCCGACGCGCAGGTGCCGGAGGCGACGCGCGCGAGCGAAGACGACGAGCTACCGACGACCGAGCTCAACCCCGTGTCCCGCGAGCAAGCCGAGGCGGTGCTCGCGCGTGAGACCGCTACCCCCGCCTCCGATCCGGTGGCGGCTGAGGCAGGGGGCGATGCCCCGAGCGGAAGGCGCGCGTCTGAGCCGCCGCCTTCGTTCGAAAGCGCGTTCGAAAGCGACGCCGCAACCTCGAGCTCCGTGCGTCCGCGTCCGATCGAATCCGAGCTCGCGCCCGAGGCCGACTCGGCCGCCAAGGAAGAGCGGCGTAGTCGCGGCACACTACTCGGCTGGGTGCTGGCGGCCGTGCTCATGCTGGCGGCAGGCTTCTGGCTCGAACGTCAGGCCGAGCAACCGTCTTCGGACGCCACGCTGCACCTGATCGGTGAGCGCAAGAACGAGCCTGCGGAGCCTGCGGCGGAGGTTCCCGAGCCCGCGTCCGAGCAGGCAGAGGCCCCCGCCGACGTCCCTGCAGAGCCCACAGCGACGGGTCCCCTGCCGCTCATGCGTGGCACCGCGCTCGTGGCCGCCCAAGACGTTGGCTTCAAGGTCTACGACACGATCATCGATGCCTCGTTCGTCCTGACGGGCAACCAGGGTTTGCTCGTGGTCGAAGCGGATGGCGCGGGCCCCGCGACGCTCAACATCGACGGCAAGGGCGTGGGCCAGCTCCCGGTGAAGATCGCGCTCGACACGGGCATTCACGAGCTTTCGATCCAGAGCGGTGATCGCGTCTCTTATCGCTATCTGTCCGTGAGTCCGGGCAAGAGCTGGGTGCTGAGCCAGCGCTGAAGCCGTTCGTTGTGCGGCCGTGCGGGCCATGCTAACCCGCTCCTCGCGCGGGGCTTTTCGCCGATGTGAGACGTGTCGATCCTCATCGTGGCCCGAAAAGCAGAGTCGAAAAGCCGTGGAGGGCTCATGAAGCGTGCGATGTGGCTCGCCCTGATCTCTATGGGGTTGTTGGTCGGGTGTGGAAGTAAGAACAGCGCAGCGCGCGGCGAACAGGCCGCGGCGGCCACGGACAGGCCGGCCGATCAGCCGAAGGCCTTCGCGAATTATCAGACCCACTTCGACCTCTGGGAGCACGCCCATCTGGCCGAGGTCGACCACCAGGGCTTGTACGTCGAGTTGGGTACGCCGGCGCGTGACAAGTACACCTACGGCGACTGGCGCTCGGGTTGGGGAAAAGACGGCTCGGCAGGCTCGGAGACGTTCACCTACGCCAATGCCGACGCGAGCCGCCTCTACTTCGCCGTCGACAAACCCCAGGCGCTCACCATCCGCATGCGCATCAAGCCCATCGGCACGGGCGTCGTGACGCTGTACATGAATGGCGAAGCTTTGCCCGCGGTTCGCTTCTCGGGGAGCGACTTCAAAGACTACGACGTGAGCGTGCCCGCCGAGCGCGTGCAGGTCGGCGAAAACCGCCTGCTCCTGCGCTTTGGGGGAACGACCCTCGTCGATGGCGAGAAGCTGGCGGCGGCCGTCGCCTCGGTGCGCATCGCGCCCGGCACGCTGCCCCAGAGCGGCGCGGAGTACAGCCCTCCGCGTTTCTCCGAGCTGCGCACCGAGATTGCGGTCGCGGGCGTGCAGCGTCGCGCGCTCGCGGTGCGCACGCCCACCACGCTCACCTATTACCTCGACGTCCCCCAGGGCGGAAAGCTCGGCTTCGGCGTCGGCGTGTCGGGCGACAAGGCCAAGGGCGGCAAAGTCAGCGTGCGCGTCACGCCAGAGGGCGGCGCGCCGAAGGATGTGTTCAAAGCCGACGTGACGGGAGCCTGGCGCGACGAGGTCATCGATCTCGATGCCTACGCTGGGCAGGTGGTCCGCGTCGACTTGCGCGCTGAGGGCGACGTGGGTGCGGGTCGTTTGGCCTGGAGCACGCCAGCCCTGCTCGTGCCACCGAAGGCGATCGAGCCGCCGAAGAAGACGGCCAAGAACGTCGTCGTGCTGCTGATCGACACGATGCGCGCCAAGAGCCTCAAGCCCTTCAATCCTGCGACGCGTGTCAAGACACCCGCCCTCGATGCCTTTGCCAAGGAAGGCACCGTTCTCGAGGCGGCGCAGTCGCCCGAGAACTGGACCAAGCCCTCCGTGGCGTCGGTGCTCACGGCGCTCTACCCCGCGACCCACGGTGCCAAGACCGACGGCGCGAGATTGCCCGAGAGTGCCACGTTGGCGAGCGAGGTGTTCAAGGAGGCCGGCTTCAAGACGGCGACCTTCCTCGCCAACGGCTACGTGTCGGACAAATTCGGCTTCAAGCAGGGCTGGGATCACTACACGAACTACATTCGCGAAAAGAAGAGCACCGAAGCCGAGAACGTCTTCAAGGAGACGGGCGACTGGATCGAGAAGCACGCAGACGACCGCTTCTTCGTCTACATCCAGACGATCGATCCGCACGTGCCCTACGACCCGCCCGAGCAGTTTCTGTCGATGTACAAGAAGGGCGACTACACAGGTCAGGTCTCCCCGCGCCGAACGGCCGACCTGCTCGCCGAGGCCAAGCGCTCTCCGCCACGGGTCACGTTCACAGCCGCCGACAAGCAGTATCTGAAAGACCTCTACGACGCCGAGGTCAGCTACCACGATCACTACTTCGGGCTGTTCGTGGAGCGGCTCAAGAAGCTCGGGCTCTACGACGACACCATCTTCGTGATCACCTCCGATCACGGTGAAGAGATGGAAGAGCACGGCTCCTGGGGCCACGGCCACAGCGTGTACCAAGACCTCCTCTGGGTGCCCTACATGGTGCGCTTCCCGAGCGCGGTGCCCGCGGGCAAGCGCATCAGCCAGGCGGTCAGCACCATGTCCATCTTCCCGACCGTCGCCGAGGCTGCGGGCGTCAAGGTGCCCGATTCGGTCGAAGACCGGAGCCTTCTGTCGTGGCTGCGTGGGGCGACGCCACCTGCGCTACCGGTCGCGTTCAGCGACTTCCTCGACGACCGTCGCGTGATTCGGGCCGGGCGCTGGAAGCTCATTCTGCGCGGCACCAACGAGACGATGTTCGATCTCGAAAAGGATCCGGAGGAACAGAAGGAGCTCGACCGCGCGAAGTACCCGATCGCGTCCCGCTACACGACCATGCTGCTCGGCCAGTTCCTCGGTGCCACCGATCGTCGTTCCTGGCTTTCGGGAGCGCAGGGGGCGGGTGCCAAGCTCGAGCGCGAGAATGCGGCCATCGACGACACCCTGCGCGAGCAGCTCAAGGGTCTCGGCTACGCCGGCGAAGCCCCTGCGCCTGACACCCATTGAGCCCGACAGCGCTTCAGCGCGGCCGCAGAGACTCTTTGTTCTTCTTCAGGTTGGGCGGAGGTGCCGTCAGCGCGCCGCTCTGCCTGGGCAGAATCATGGTGACGGTGGTGCCCGTGCCGTAGCTGCTCTCGATCTGCACCTTGCCGCCGTGGGAGTGGATCAGGCGGTGCACGATGGCGAGGCCGAGCCCAGTGCCCGTGGGGCGCGTGGTGAAGAAGGGGTCTGTGGCCTTGCTGCGCACCAGCGTGTCCATGCCTTCGCCGGTGTCGCGGATCGAGATCGCCACCGCCGGCTGTTGCTCGAGCTGGGTGCCGTAGGTGCGCACGGTGAGCGTGCCGCCATCGGGCATGGCTTGGATCGCGTTCTCGGCCACGTTGACGATGGCCTGGCGGAGCAGGTCGACGTCGCCCTGGATGGTGTGGGCGCCGTCTTGGAGCTGGATGTCGAAGGAGACCGCGTCCTCGCGTCGCTGGGCCGCGCGTGCGAGCTCCACGGCACCGCGCACCAGGTCCTCGACCTGAATCGGCTGGCGCTGCGGCGTCACGGGCCTCGCGTAGGCGAGCAGATCGCCGACGAGCCGGTTCAGCCGGTCGGCCTCTTCGTCGAGGATCTTGAGCAGCACCTGGCGATCGGCATCACGCAGGGTAGGGCGGTGCAAACCGCTGACCGCGTTCTTGATGATCGCGAGCGGATTTCGGACCTCGTGCGCGATCACCGCCGATAGCTCGCCCATCGTCGCGAGCTGCTCCTTGCGTAGGAGCTGTTCTTGCGCGTCGCGCAGCTCGTTGTAGCTGCGGCGCAGCTCGAGGGTGCGGCTCGTCAGGGCATTGGCGGTGCGCACGAAGCGTCCGAGCAGCACGTAGCTTACGGCGAGCGCGAACAAGAGGTAGCTGTGCTCGAGCAGAAACACCGAGCGCACGGGGGTCAGGCGCACGATGGCGTCAGACAGGCCCGAGAGCAGCAGCAGGGTGGCGCCTGCCAGCACGATGCGCACGTCGGGATCGGTGGCAGCGCGCGCGATGAGCAGCGCCGTGCCGTAGGTCACCGTCAGCATGCTGCCGAGGATGAACAGGACGCCGAGCTGGGTGAGGCGAGGCGTGAACTGCGCGCTCGTCTCGAGCAGGGTGACGGTGTCGATCTCGGCGGCGGCCGTCGGGTCGATGATCAGGCCGGCGACGTTGGCCAACACCCCGACGATGGCGATGCCGTAGACGATGCGCAGGTAGCCGCGGCTCGGCCGTGCGCCCATGTGATTGGCGAAGTCGACGTACAAGGCGCTCGCGGTGAGCATGCCGAAGAACTGAATCTCCTGGGCGCGCGCCGCCTGGGCCAAGGAGGCGGCATCGACGTACAACGCGGCGCCGAGCGCGTACACGGCCATGGCGCCCGACAACAGACCGAAGGCGAGGTACTCCCGCTCCGCGCGCCGTCTCACGTAAAGCCCGCAGTAGTACGCGCTCAAGTAAGCGTAGACGGCCGTCCAGGCGATCGACAGGGTCGCAAGCGGCGACATGCCGCAGAAGGATAGCTCGTGACGAGGGTGAAACACTACTGCTCGCGAACTTCGCCGACGCTCGCTCATCCGGCGCGTTGTGGTGGCTCGTCGGGTGGTTTTTGCACGGAGCCCCCTGATTGCCGTAGCATGGCCGCGTGAAACGAACGCTCCTCACCGCATCCGTGTGCACCGCGCTGGCCGCCTTTGGGATGGGCTTTCAGGCCGCTCAGGCCCAGCCCGCCTCGGGCTACGAAGGCGTGACCCCCGGCTCTGGCAACGTGCCGGAGAACATCGCCGCTCAACCCGGGGGGCAGGCGGTCGTGACCTGGCCCGGGTTTCAGATGATGCCGGACGGCGGTTCGCGCGTGTTCGTGCAGACGAGCGCCGCGGTGAAAGCCGACCTCAAGCGGGATGGCGCGGCCTGGGTGCTGACCTTCCGCGGGGCCAAGCTTCCGCCTGGCAATGCGCGCCTGCCCCTCGACACCCACTTCTTCAACACACCCGTCGTCAACGTGCGCGTGAAGGCCGTGGGCAAGGGGGTCGCCGTCGTCATCCGCACGCGCGGCAAGAAGATCGAGCCCAGGGTGCGCACCGAGCAGGCAGAGAACGGCTACTTCTTCACCTACGTCGAGTTTCCGCCCGGCCAATACCGCGATTGAGCGACGAGCCCACGGGTGGGTCAGTCTAGGTTGATGGGGATGTAGAACGCCTGGATGCGTCGGTGGCTGCCGCGGCGATCGTAGCCCGCGAGGCCGTACAAGACGTTCCACCAGCGATCGCGCTCGCCGCGCCCGAAGGCGAACAGCGGGAAGAAGTGAAACTGGAAGCGCTCGCCTGCGCCGTCTTTCTTGCGCTCGAAGTACGTGTTGAGCGACACGCTGCGCGCCGTGTCGCCGCGCTCGAAGCGGAAGAAGAGCGGAAAGGCCACGGTGCTGCGCTTCTTCTGGAGGTCGTCTTGGAAGTCCCAGTACAGGGGAAACAACGAGATGCGCCGCGTCTGCTTGCGACCGTTCTTGAAGTCCCAATAGAGCGGAAACGCCACACGGGCATGCTTCTGCTTGCCCATGTTCTCGAAGTCCCAGTACAGCGGGAACAAGACGAGGCGCTTCGTCTGACTCTCGCGGTTCTCGAAGTCGAAGTAGAGCGGGGCGAGCGCAAAATGCCGCTTGGCTTTCGCTTCCTTGATGTAGAGCAGGGGGTGGATGTTGAAGGTCCAGCTGTCTTCGGTCCATCCGTACTGAAAGGTCGGGGCAAACCACCAGGTCTGCTCGTCGCGCTCGAAGCTCTTGTAGCGACCGACGAGGGGCACGACCCAGGTGTCGCTGATGCCCTCCTTGAACCAGCGGCCCCAGAACGGCAGCACCACGGTGGTGTCGTTGGCCGGGTCTTCCCAGTGAAAATAGAAGGGCGGCAGGTGCAGGCTGAACGACGCATCGCGGTCGTCCCAGCCGTGGAAGAAAAAGGGCATCACCGAGTCGAAGCTGCGATCGCCGCGGCGGCGCTGGTAGATGGGGGTGAACCAGCTGCGCCCGTCCTGCTCGTTCTCGAGGTACGACAGGAGCGGCGTGACCAGCCGGAACTCCTTGGGTCCGGTCGCGTGGTGAAACAGCGCGAGGGGCACCGTCGTCGCGCGCAGCTCGGGGCTCTCCTTGCGGAACAAGAAGGGCACCACGCCCCAGCTCGTCGTGTCGTCGACCACCTTGCGGTAGACGGGCGGCACCACCGTGGTCACGCGCTTCGGCTCGTCATCCGCGAAGTGAAAGAAGAACGGCGGCACGAGCGTGAACCGATCGATGTCGTCTGCCTTGTCCCAGTAGAACGGGAACACGCCACGAAAGCGTGAGCGGTCCGTCTTCCAGTCGAAGTAGGGGCCGACGAGCGTGTGTCGCGTCTTTGCGTCACCGTCGATCCACGTGAGCAGTGGCGGGATCACCGTGTGGTGATGCCCATCGAACACGCCCGTCGCGAACAGGGGTGGTAGGCCAAAGGCCCAGTCTTTGCCCTTGCGATGCGTGTAAAACGGCGGCAGCACGAAGGTGTTTTGATCGGGGCCGCGCAGCCAATACATGAGGCCGAGGGGGACGTCGACGTCGAGCTTCGCGCTGCGCTTGTAGTAATAGGGCAAGACGAAGCGCTCGAGCTGCTCAGGCGTCTTGCGCTCGAAGTAGAACGGAAACAGCGCGGTGGTGCGCACGTCGCCGCGGCGCTCGCGCAAAAAAGGAGGCGCGATCAGGCGCGTGTCGAGCGGGGGCTCGAGGGTGACGGCTCCCGAGATGCGCTGCGGCGCGGGGCGCGGATCGGGTTCGGGCTCTGTAGCCGTCTGGCTCGTCTGCGCGCGCGCGACGCTCGCGAGTGACAGCGCGAGCAGCCAGCCGAGGACGAGCACCCGGGCGTTCACGGGGCGATACACAGGCGCCGCTCTAGCCTTTCGGCCGCACGAGCGCAAGAAGTGCCCGTGGTCTCAGACGAATCCGTGATACGCCGCCGTGGCCCGGGCGAAATCACGCTCCAGGGCTCGGCGCTGTTCCGGATCGAGGTGCGGGTGCAGGTCGGGATGCATGCGCCTCGCCAGCTCGCGCAGCTTGCGTCGCGCATCCGGGGCCTGGGTTTCGTGGCGCAGCCCGGGGCCTTGGGGTTGTTCGTGCTCCGGCGCGTGACGCAGCAGCGCCCCGAGAGGCATGCGCACGCTCACTTCGGTCACCGGCACCTCGCACGCCTCGAAGCACGCGTCGTGACCCCGCTCGAGCGAGATGCGGAGCAGGGCCGCCATGCGCTGAGAGGCCTGGGTCTTGAGCGCGTCGCGCACGGTCGGGCGCGCCACACCGGCGAGCTCCATGGCGACAGCTCCCGAGCGACTCGGCGTGCGCCACAGGGCCTCGACGCAGGCGCGGTAGGCGTGGGCATCGAGGGCGCCGCGCTGGCGCAAGAGGTCGAGCAGGGGATCGAAGCGCCCCGCCACGTGCACGCCTAGGACGTAGCCCCCATGCAGCCACACCCCGTGGCGCAGACCATCGCGATCGCGCATCACGGCGAGCCCTTCTGCACGGGCCGACACGGCGAGCCACATCAACTCCTCGAACGAGCGCTCTTTCAATAGGCGTGGGGTGTGCACCGGTCGAGTGTCGGATGTAGGTCTGTGTGGGTCAAAAAAGCCGTGACCTCGACCGGGATGGCCGTGAGCTGTGCCATCCCGGAGAAGCGCTCGAGGGCCTCTGGCCCGCTCGGAGTCAGAAGGTTCGCGTTCTGTCCGAGGGTGCGCCTCGCCACCGACAGGCCTTCGGCTTCGCCGTGGCCCCAGCCGTGGGGCAGGGCCACCACGCCCTTCATGACTTCGTCGCTGATGTGGAGCGGCACCACGAGCTTTCCGGTCGCGCTCTCTACGCACACGCGCGCGCCCTCGGACAGCCCGCGGGCTTCGGCATCGCGGGGGTGCATCGTGAGGTAGTTGGTGGCGCGGGGGCCGCGCACGAAGGCGTCGACGTTGTGCATCCAGGAGTTGTGCGACGTCTTCTCGCGCTGCGGGATCAAGAGCAGCGATGGTGCGTGATCGGCCGCTTCGAGACGCTGGGCGGCCTCGACGTACGCAGGGGGCGCGAGGTGCACGCGCCTCTTCGGTCGCAATACTTGGCGACCCAAGAAACGTCCCGCTCTCTCGGCGGGCAGCAGCTTTCCGTGTGGATGGTTCTCGAGTCGACCCAGCGTGGTGCCCGCGCCGAGCGCTACGGCCTGAAACATCAAACGCGGCGAGAAGCGTATGAAAGCCGGAAGCGAGCTGTGCTCGCCGGTGCTCGCGTTCAGCCATGTCTGCAGAAAGCGGCTGTTCATCAGCCGTGCGCCACAGGCTGCGGCGAGCCGCGAGAAAATCCACCACTCGTCGCGCGTCTCACCCACGGGAGAAACGACGGCTTGCCCGTGCTGCAGGTAGGGCACGGGCTGAAAACCCTGCACCGAGAGGGGCAGATCGTCGCGCTCCAGAGACGACGTCACGGGCAGGACGTAGTGGGCGAGGTTTCCGGTTTCGTTGCGAAACAGGTCGATACTGACCACGAGCTCGAGGCTGTCGAGGGCCCGCCGCATGCGTGCCGAATCGGGACAGCTCAGAATGGGGTTGCCGGCCGTCACGAACAGCGCGCGCACCTGCCCGTCTCCTTCGGTCTCGATCTCGTCGGCCAGGATGCCCGCGGGATAGCTGCCGAGCACCGGCTGAAAGCGGCCGATGCGTGAAGGGATGACCGGGACGCCCCGGCTCATGCGCTGTACGGTGCGGGCGTTTCGCACCTGCGCCCTCGGCACGAGCAGGCCGCCTCCGCGATCGACATTGCCGGAGATCACGTTGATCGCCTGAAGCAGCCAGCAGGCGAGCGTGCCGTGGGAGCCTTGGTTCACACCCGTCGAGCAGTAGAGCGAAGCGCCGTTTGCGGCGGCGAAGCGCGCGACGAGCGCTCGTGTCGTGTCGGCGTCGATGCCCGTGATCGGCGCGCTGCGCTCGGCGGGCCAGCGCACAACCAGCGCCTCGAGCGCGTCGAAACCTTCCGTGTGTGCGAGGGTGGGGGCGTGCACGGCGCCCATGCGAATCAGCTCGCAGGCGAAGGAGAGCAGAAAGAACACGTCCGTGTTGGGCCGGATGAACACCTGCTCGCCCATGTGCTCGGCGCTCTCGGTGCGGCGCGGATTGACGAAGATGAGCGCACCGCCACGCTTCTCGATCGCCTTGAGCCGCTCTACCGGCCGCGGCAGTTGCAGAAAGCTCATGTGCGACACGGCAGGGTTTGCGCCGAGCACGATCAAGCACTCGGTGTGGTCCACGTCGGGCACCGGCTGAATCAGCGCCGAGCCGTACATCGCGTCGCTGACCACGAACTTGTTGTTGCAGTCTTGGGAGCCCGACGTGTACAGGTTGCGTGAGCCGAGCGAGGCGAGAAATAGCTGCGCGAACAGAGGGTGGGGCAGGCTGAACGCTGCCGGGTTGCCGACGTACATGGCGATGCTCTGATCGCCGTGGGCCTCACGCAGCGCGCGCACCTTCTCCCCGATTTCGGCGAGCGCCTGCTCCCACGAGATGGGCTGAAACTCGCTCCCCACGCGCTTCAGAGGCGTCGTGAGCCGATCGGGCGAGGCGTGCACCTCGGTGTAGCGAATGCCCTTCACACAGGCGTAGCCACGGCTCACCACGTGATCGGGATCGGGTCTGAGCTTTGCGACGCGGCCGTTCTCGACGTCGGCCAAGAGGCCACAGCCGGCTTCGCAGATGCGGCAGAAGGTGACCTTCGTGTGCCGTTCCAAGGGGGACTCCAAGCCAAGGGGAAAGAGGTCGCATCCTGCCATGGAGTCGGCAGAGCCCGAAAGATGGGCGCGCGCAAGAAGCGCGTTCTGCTGCAGTTTTCTAGCCTGACTGCGCGAGACTTCGTGCGGGTCTCCGTGCGTGCGAAAAACCGTTGAGCTTTGAACCGGCCAGTAGCAACCTGCCCCCACCTTAGCCTCAGGAGCCGTGATGTCTTTGAAGCCCCCAGCCTACGAGCGCGCTGTCGTGATCGGCGGCAGCATGAATGGCATGTTCGTGGCGCGCGCCTTGAGCGAGCACTTCCGCGAGGTCGTGGTCATCGAGAAGGACGTTCTGCCGCGCGACAAGCCTGAGCACCGAAAGGGCGTCCACCAGAGCCATCACATTCACAACCTCTTGCTGCGCGGGCAACAGGAGATCGAAGCCTTGTTTCCAGGCTTCCGCGACACAGCCTTGGCGCTCGGTGCCGTGCCCCTCGACTACACGAAGTCCATGGCGGTGCGCTGTGAGTGGGGCTGGTCGCCCACCGTGGAGAGCGGCATCATCGGGCTGTCGGCCACGCGCATTCTGCTCGAGCACGCGGTGCGCACGCGCTTTCGCGAGCAGGTCGAAAATGCGCGCCTCGTCGAGGGCACGCGCGTCGAGAGCTTGATCAGCGAGCGTGAGGGAGATGGGGTGCGCGTCGTCGGCGTGCGCACGGACAGCGACGACCCAAAGCTCGCCGAGCTACGCGCTGAGCTCGTGGTCGACTGCGCAGGGCGCGGCTCGCGTGCGCCGAAGTGGCTGTCCGAGATGGGTCTGCCGGCGATCGAGGAGGAGGTCGTCGAGTCGCACTGCGCTTACAGCTCGCGCTTCTTCCGCGCCCCGGGGCCTGACGGGCACGGTGGCAAAGGCGTGATCGTCGACGCGCGCTTCCCCGATCTGCCGGCCTGGGGTGCGCTCGCGCCGCTCGAAGACAACCTCTACGTCTTGACCCTCGGCGGCTTCAATCGCTACTACCCGCCCACCGATGAAGTCGGCTTCACGCGCTACACCGAGGCGTTGATGCATCCGCGCATCGCACAGATCATCAAGCAGTGCGAGCCCGTGGGCCCCATCACCATGTCGCGCAGCATGACGATGCGCTGGCGCCACATGGAGCGCTACCCAGGCAAGCTCACGGGCTACATGCTCTTTGGCGACTCGCTCTGGTCGTACAATCCGCTCTACGGCCAGGGCATGGCCATCGGCTCGAGCGTCGCCGGCATCCTGCGCGACGAGCTCAGCCGCGATGCAAACCTCGCGACGCTCGCGAAGCGACTGTATACGCGCGGCGGCAAGTTTGCGCGTCCCTATTGGGACAGCACGGCCCTGCTCGACATGCGTTGGCCGGGCACCGAAGGCAAGCGACCGTTGCACCTCGCGCTCGCCAAGCGCTTCGGCGACATCTTCATGCGCGCCTGCTACCAGGACCGCGTCCTGTACATGGCGCTCATGCAGATCATCCACATGCTCAAGCCGCCGACCTCGCTGCTGCGGCCCAGCATTCTC